>NZ_CP042176.1:900000-985000 GCF_005937885.2 Bradyrhizobium sp. KBS0727
CCGAGAAGAACTGCGCGCCGATGATGCCGGCGAGCGACCCGTACAAATAGAAGTCATACCATTCGAAGACGGTGCCGAGCGAGGAGGCGATAATGACGAAACGTTCGTCCTTCGTCATTCCTCCGGTCCTGGCCGACGTGGCAGTCATTGTGGACATTTCAAACGCTCCCCAAATTTATTGATGCAAAGTCCGCCCGTCGCCGAACTAGGCCGGATTGAGCTGTGGGCTTCGGTTTACGGTAACATCGCCGTGAAACTCGCCCCAATACGACTTTCGGCCCTTTGCACGGCCTCGGCAAAAGCCACGGTTTCGATGGCGCGCAATATCTTTCCGGTTGATTCCGTCAGGCCGATTATTGTGCGCCGCACAAGCGGGCCGATTAACTGCTTTCAAACGTGCTAGAATTGCGCGCTTGCACGCGACGCCCCGGCAAGGGACAAGCAGATACGGGCCTGTCGCGCGCGCCCTGCGAAGAGACATCCATGACGACCGCTGCCGCTACCCATCTCGTCATCGCCGATGACCATCCGTTGTTCCGCGACGCCTTGCGGCAGGCGGTGGCAGGTGTCTTGACCTCGGCCACAATCAGCGAGGCCGGTTCGTTCGACGATCTCACGGCACTGCTGGAGCGGGATTCCGAGGTCGATCTGATCCTGCTCGACCTTTCGATGCCGGGCATCAGCGGATTCTCCGGCCTGATCTATCTGCGCGCGCAATATCCGGCGATCCCGGTGGTCATTGTATCCGCCAGCGACGACGCCGGCACCATCCGGCGGTCGCTCGATTTCGGCGCCTCGGGTTTCATTCCGAAGCGCTTCGGGGTCGAGACGTTGCGCGACGCCATCATGAAGGTGATGGAGGGCGATGTCTGGGTCCCGCAGGACACTGACCTTTCGTCGGCCAACGACCCCGACATGACGCGGCTGCGCGACCGGCTGGTGACGCTGACCCCGCAGCAGGTGCGGGTGCTGATGATGTTGTCGGAAGGGCTGCTCAATAAGCAGATCGCCTATGAACTCGGCGTCTCCGAGGCGACCATCAAGGCCCATGTCTCGGCGATCCTGCAGAAACTCGGCGTCGAAAGCCGCACCCAGGCCGTGATCGCGGCTGCAAAAATCGCCGGCGGCCAGTGGCGCCAGGGAACGCCGACGGCGTAACTTATTCTTATTCGCAAATCGTAGGATGGGTGGAGCGCAGCGATACCCATCATCTAACTATCCGGGCATGTCTGCATGACCGACTATCGCCGCAACTTCATCGCCGGGGGCAGTTTCTTTTTCACGGTCAATCTGGCTGATCGACGGCTGTCGTTGTTGACGGAGTGTATCGACGACCTGCGCACCGCCTTTGGTGAAAGGCCATGACTCGCGCTACGAGATGATGGGTATCGCAGCGCTCCACCCATCCGTGTCTGGCCCGGGGGCGCCCACTACTCCGCCGCCACCATCTGCTGGGTGCGCCACTGGCCGAGCAAAGCACGCAGCGAAGCCGGCTTGACCGGCTTGTTGAGCACGGCGATGTTTTCCTCGCGCGCGGCGCCGCGGACATGCGGGCTACGGTCCGCCGTGATCAGGATCGCCGGAATGTTTTCACCGAAGCGGCGGCGAATTTCGCGGATCGCGGCGACGCCGTTGCCGCGGTCGAGATGATAGTCGACCAGCAGACCGGTGACGTTGCCGCCCGAGGCTTCGATCGCCGCGATCGCGGCCTCGGGGTCGGTGACCGCGATCACCTCGGCGTTCCACGCCTTCAGCAGTGTCTTCATGCCGTCGAGGATCGCCGCGTCGTTCTCGATGCAGACGATCAGCGCGCCGCTCATCGGCGTCCTGGAGAGCGGCGTCGCGCTGGTAACGGCGGCGGTATGGTTGATGGCGGTCGCAATCGGCACCGTCACGGAGAACACCGAGCCGCCGGAAGCATTGGCTGATATCGCGATGCCGTGGTTGAGCACGCGCGCCAGCCGCTCCACGATCGACAGACCGAGGCCGAGGCCGCGCGCGATCCGCGCGCCCTGTTCGAGGCGGTGGAACTCCTTGAAGATCTCGCCGCGCTTCTGCACGGGAATGCCGACCCCGGTGTCATAGACGCCGATCTGAAGCGATTGCCCACGGCGGCGGCAGCCGACCAGCACGCGCCCGCGCGGGGTATATTTGATGGCGTTGGAGATGAAATTCTGTAAGAGCCGTCGCAGCAGCGAGCGGTCGGATTCCGCCGGCAGCGAACAGGGGACGAAGGCGAGTTCCAGCCCCTTGGCGCGCGCGATCGGTGCGAACTCGATTTCGAGCGAGCGCATCAGGTCCGCCATCTTGAAGCTCGAGATCGAGGTCGTCATCGCGCCGGCATCGAGCCGCGAGATGTCCAGCAGCGCGCCAAGGATCTCCTCGATCGCCTCCAGCGAGTCATCGATGTTCTCGACCAGGCGCGAATCCTCGCCGCCGTTCTGCCGTTCGACCAGACTGGTGACATAGAGCCGCGCGGCGTTGAGCGGCTGCAGGATGTCGTGGCTGGCGGCGGCCAGAAACCGGGTTTTCGAGATGTTGGCGTCTTCGGCGGTGCTTTTCGCCAGCGCCAGTTCGGAATTGAGCCGGGTCAGTTCCTCGGTGCGGTCGCGCACGCGCTTTTCCAAGGTCGCGTTGGCGCGCTCCAGCGCTTCGGCGGCCTCGAAGCTCGGCGTCACATCGGAGAAGGTGAGGACCAGTCCGCCGCCCGGCATCCGGTTGGAGCGCACCTCGATCACCATGTGACGGTCGGGCAGGCGTTCCAGATAGGGCTCGCCCTCGGTGGTGTAGGCTTCCAGCCGCCGCTGCAGCAGGGCATCGGCGTCGCCGAAGGCGTCGGGGCTGACGGCGCCCATGAATTCGAGGATTTCCTGCAAGGGAAGGCCGAGCTGCACGAGGTGCGGCGGCAGCGCCAGAATTTCGCCGAACTGCCGGTTCGAGCAGATCAGTTGCAGCTCCGCATCGAACACGGCGATGCCCTGGCGCACGTGGTTCAGCGCGGTCTGCAGGATCTCGCGGTTGAAATGCAGCGCGGCGTGGGAATCGTCGAGCAGCTTCAGCGCGGCCTTGGCGGAGACGGTGCGCTTGCGCAACAACAGCGACATCACCAGGCGCGACGAGGCCGCCCCGATCGAGGAGGCGATCAGCCGTTCGGCGTGTTGCAGCAGTTCGAAATCGGCCGGTACGCCCGGATCGAGCGGACGAGGGTGGCCGGCGGCAAAGGCCTCGAAGGCATGCCGGGCCCGCTCGGGGCCGAGATATTGCGCCACCGTGCTCTGGATGTCCTGCACGGTTACCGTGGTGCGCCAGCGCCGCAAGGTCGGTGTGATCGGCGCCAGCGTGTTCGGCACGAACAAATCGGCTTGTAGCCGCTCGATCGCCGACGGCTGACGCGCGAGCGACATCACGATGTAGGTCAGAACGTTGAGCGCGAGCGACCACGCGACGCCATGCAGCAATGGCGGCAGGTCGGCGCCGAACAGCGCCTGCGGCCGCAGCGCCTCGATGCCGAACGGCCCGTGCTGCAGCAGCAGCAGGCCGGCGGGATTGCCTTCGAGGAAGCTCGGCAGGAACAGCGTGTAAGCCCATGCCGCGACGCCGATCAGCATGCCGCCGATGGCGCCGCGGGCGGTTGCCTGCCGCCAGAACAGGCCGCCGAAGAAGGCCGGCGCCAGTTGCGCGATGGCTGCGAATGACAGCAGGCCGATCGCCGCCAGTTGGGTGTTGCCGAGCACGCGATAGTAGAAATAGGCCATCACCATGATGGCGAAGATCGCAAACCGTCGCACCTTGAGCAGGAAGTCGCCGAAATCCTTCTGGCCGTCGCGCGTCTCGCGGCTGCGCTGCAACACCAGCGGCACCACGATATCGTTGGACACCATGATCGAGAGCGCGACGCATTCGACGATCACCATCGCGGTCGCGGCCGACAGGCCGCCGACGAATACCGCGACGCTGAGCAGGTGCGCATTTCCCTCGATCGGCAACGCCAGCACATACATGTCACTGTCGACGGCGCCGAACGGAAAGGTGATGAGGCCGGCGATCGCGATCGGGATCACGAACAGGTTGATGGCGACCAGATAGAGCGGGAACAGCCAGCGGGCGCGGTTGACCTCGGCAATGCTGGAATTCTCGACCACGCTGACGTGAAACTGCCGCGGCAGCAGCATGATCGCGCAGAACGACAGCAGCGTCATGGTCAGGAAATTGCCTATTCCCGGCACATAGTCGATCACACGCACCGCCTCCGGAGTCTTCATCGCGCGTTCGATCAGTTCGACGGGCGTGAACATCCAGAAGGTCACGAAGGCGCCGGCAGCGAGGAAGGCCACCAGCTTGACGATGGATTCAGTGGCGATCGCCAGCATCAGGCCATGCTGGTGCTCGGTGGCGTCGGTCTGGCGGGTGCCGAACAGCACCGCGAACGTTGCCATCGCCAGCGTCACGATCAGCGCAATGTCGCCAATGATCGGGATCGAGGAGAACGCCTTGTCCTCGCTCAGGATGGTCTCCAGCGACGACGCCATCGCCTTGAGCTGGAGCGCGATATAGGGAACCGATCCGATGATCGCGATCAGCGCCACGGTGGCTGCGACCGCCTGGCTCTTGCCGTAGCGCGCGGCGATGAAGTCGGCGATCGAGGTGATGTTCTGCGACTTGGCGAGCTGGATCACGCGGCGCAGCAGCGGCGTGCAAAGCCCGATCATCAGGATCGGGCCGACATAGATCGCGAGGAAGTCGATGCTGGTGCGGGTGGCGAAGCCGACCGAGCCGAAGAAGGTCCAGGAGGTGCAATAGATCGCCAGCGACAGCGGATAGATCAGCATGCCGGCGCGGCCGCGCTGGCTCGGCGACAGCCGGTCGCCCTGGCTGGCGACGAAGAACAGCAGCCCGATATAGGCGAAGGCGGCGGCGATTACGCCCCAGTCGTGCAGCATCGCTGCGTGCTCCTTTCTCAGCCCAAGGCTGGAGCACGGAGTATAAACGCATTGGGCCGGCAGCGCATCGCGCCACCGGCCCAATTTGAGCGGATTCGGAAGGGTAGGGTTACTCGGCCGCCAGCGATTTCCGCTTCAGCGGCAGGCCGAGGCGTTCCCAGACCTGCAGCAGCGCGTCGGCGAGGCCGTCGATCAGGCCGTCGTCATGGTAGGGCGAGGGCGTGATCCGCAGCCGTTCGGTGCCCTTGGCAACCGTCGGATAGTTGATCGGCTGGATGTAGACGCCGTGCTCTTCGAGCAGGATGTCGCAGGCCTGCTTGCACTTCTCGGGGTCGCCGACGAACAGCGGCACGATATGGGTATCGCTCGACATCACGGGCAGGCCGGCAGCGGTCAGGATCGCCTTGACGCGGGCGGCGCGGTCCTGGTGGCGCTCGCGCTCCCAGCTCGAGGTCTTGAGGTGGCGGATCGCCGCGGTCGCGGCCGAGCAGATCGCCGGCGGCAGCGCGGTGGTGAAGATGAAGCCCGGCGCGTAGGAGCGCACGGCATCGATGATGTCGGCATTCCCTGCGATATAGCCGCCGAGGCAGCCGAAGGCCTTGGCGAGCGTGCCTTCGAGCACGTCGATGCGGTGCATGACGCCGTCGCGTTCGGCGATGCCGCCGCCGCGCGGGCCGTACATGCCGACCGCATGGACCTCGTCGACATAGGTCATGGCGCCGTATTTCTCGGCGAGATCGCAGATTTTCGACAGCGGCGCGACGTCGCCGTCCATCGAATAGAGGCTTTCGCAGGCGATCAGCTTGGGCCGGTCGGGACCTGCCGCGATCAAGAGCTGTTCCAGGTGCTCGACGTCGTTGTGGCGGAAGATCTGGCGCTCGCAGCCGGCCTGGCGGACGCCTTCGATCATCGAATTGTGGTTCAGCGCATCCGACAGGATCAGGCAGTTCGGGATCAGCTTGGCGATGGTCGAAATGCCGGTCTGGTTCGAGACGTAGCCCGAGGTGAACAGCAGTGAGGCTTGCTTGCCGTGCAGGTCGGCCAGTTCGGCCTCCAACTGCACCAGCGGATGATGGGTGCCGGCGATGTTGCGGGTGCCGCCAGCGCCGGTACCGACGCGGGTGGCGGTCTCGACCATGGCGCCGACCACCTTGGGGTGCTGGCCCATGCCGAGATAGTCGTTGGAACACCAGATCACGACGTTGCGCGGGCCCTTCGGCGAATGCCAGAGCGCATGCGGGAACCGGCCTGCGATGCGTTCGAGGTCGGCGAAAACCCGGTAGCGCCGCTCGTCATGCAGGCGGTTGAGGGCGGCACTGAAAAATTGGCTGTAATCCATCGCGAGACCCGAAACGGACAGGCCGGGTTGGCCGTCCTCTTGTTAGCTCCGCCTTTTTAGAGCTTTTCCAGGTTTCGTGTCGAGCCGATTCGGGCCTCTCGGTAATGTACCGGAGGACGGGAGGGTTGCTCCGAGCGCGGAGCAAAACTTGATCCCGATCAACATGCTAGGCGCGATTTGCGGCCCCGGTATTTGGCGGCCTGCGCTCACAAGCGCGTCAGGTGCTACGATCGCTTTTTCGAGCGGCTGCGAAATGCGGCCGGACTATCGCGGGAGGCCGCATTGGAGCGTGAAAGCCGGCAGGCCCATTGGGAAGACGTCTACGCCAAGAAGGCGGAGAACGAGGTCAGCTGGTTTCAGGAGAATCCGGCGCCGTCGCTTGAGGCCATTGCGCTGGTTGGCGCCACCAAGGCCTCGGCCATCGTCGATATCGGCGGCGGCGCCTCACGGTTGGTCGATCAACTGCTCGGACAAGGTTTTCAGGACGTCACCGTGCTCGACCTGTCCGGCGCTGCGCTGGAGATGGCGAAGGCACGGCTGGGCACGCAGGCCGCAAAAGCCCGATGGATCGTCGCTGACGTGACGGCCTGGCAGCCGCCGGCGACCTACGACATCTGGCACGATCGGGCGGCATTTCACTTTCTCACCGATGCGAATGACCGCGCCGCCTATGTCGCCTGCCTCAAGCGCGGCTTGAAGCCCGGTGGGCATGCGATCATCGCCACCTTTGCGCCCGACGGCCCCGAGCGCTGCAGCGGGCTGCCGGTGGTGCGCTACGACGCCGATGGCCTCGGGCGCGAGTTCGGTCGTGAGTTCAGGCTGCTGCAGACGCGGCGCCACGAGCACGCGACGCCCTGGGGGTCGCGGCAGGTGTTCCAGTTCAGCGTGTTTCGCCGCGAGGAGTAGAGGGGGATGAAATTAGGTTGGGCCGCGACGACGGACCAATTTTTTTCGCGTGCCCCGGACGCAAGTAGCACGAGTGCTGCGAGCCGGGGTCCATTCTACTTTGCATGGGGTTGTTTTCACGATTTTGCGTCTGGACCCCCAGAACCTCCGGATGTGCTGTGCTGGCGCTCACCGCGAGCCGATTCAACTCCAACCCATCATGCCTAGGTGGTGCGGAACCGCAGCACGCCGTCGGTCACTTCCGAGGTCAGGCGGCCTTCGTTGAGCATGTAATTGACATGCGCGATCAGTTCGCCGGCGGCAAAGCCCATCTGGTGCACGTCGAGCTCGTATTTGTGGAACACGACCGGCACCAGTTGCCGCGAGGTTTGCGGAACCACACGGCAGGCTTCCGCAATCAGCCGGCAACGATCCTCGTGATGATCGGCCAACTGCTTGATCCGCGTCTTCAAGCCGTAAAACGGCACGCCGTGGCCGGGCAGCACCATGACGTCCCAGGGCAATGTCGTGGTCAGGCTCGCCAGCGAGGCCAGATATTCGCCGAGCGAATTCTGGTCGGGCTCGACCGCCCAGACGCTGACATTGGGCGAGATCTTGCTCAGCACCTGGTCGGCGGACAGGAACAACTTGTCGGCGGCGCAATACAGCATCACCTGATCCAGCGCGTGGCCGCCGCCGGTGATAACCTTGAAGCGCCGCGTTCCGATCGAAATCTCGTCGCCATGCGAGATGCGGTGATAGGACGGCGGCAGCACCGAAACGCGCTTCAGGTAATCCTGGCCGCGGCCGAGCAGCTTGTCGGTCAGGTCTTCGTCCATGCCGTGGCGGCGGAAGAACAGCCGCTGCGCCAGCTTGCGTTCCTCGGTGCCGCGGTTCTGGTGGTAGACCGATTGCAGATATTCGACCTGCGACATCTGTAGGGGGCAATTGAAGCGTTCGACGATCCAGCCGGCGAGGCCGACGTGATCGGGATGCGAATGGGTCACGATCAGCCGGGTGATCTTCACATGCCGGAGCGGGCCCTCGAACAGCGTGGTCCAGGCCGCGATGGTTTCCTCATTGCCGAACCCGGAATCGACCATCGCCCAGCCGTCGCCGTCGGCGAGCAGGTAGATGTTCACGTGGTTGAGTCGGAACGGCAGCTTGAGCCGGACCCATAATACGCCGGGCATGACCTCGACGACCTGATCGTGGCCCGGGTGGTTTTCCCAGGGGTATCGCAATGCCTCGGCCGAGGACTGAACCGTGTCTGTTTTTGTATCCATCGCTACGGCTTAGCCGCACCAACGGCGCGGCGCTAGCCGAAAAAGCGAGGGTGGGTTTGGATAAAAGACATGGGTTGAGGGGACCTGGGCCCTCTCGATTTGAACCGTCATTCCGGGGCGATGCGCAAGCATCGAACCTAAGGGGTGCAATTGCACCCCTGGGGAATCTCGAGATTCCGGGTTCGGTCCTGCGGACCGCCCCGGAATGACGACTTACGCCGCCCGGATATTCGACAGGAACGCGTCGATTTCCGCGCGCAGCACGTCGGCCTCGCGGCGGAGCGCGCCGGAGGCGGTCAGTACCTCGTTGGCGGCGGTTCCGGCTTCGGTCGAGGCTGAGGAAACGCCGACGATGTTGCTGGAGACCTCGCTGGTGCCGCCGGCGGCATGCTGGATGTTGCGCGCGATCTCGCGCGTCGCCGCACCCTGTTCCTCGACCGCGGCTGCGATCGCGGTGGTGACGTCGTTGATCTCGCTGATCGTAGAGGAGATGCTGCGGATCGCCGATACCGCCGACGTCGTCACCGTCTGCATGCTGCCGATCTGCTGGCGGATCTCGTCGGTGGCCTTTGCGGTCTGGTTGGCGAGGCTCTTCACTTCGGACGCGACCACGGCGAATCCCCGGCCGGCTTCACCGGCGCGGGCGGCTTCGATGGTGGCGTTCAGCGCCAAGAGGTTGGTCTGCGAGGCGATAGTCTGGATCAGATCGACCACCACGCTGATGCGGCCGGCATTTTCGGCCAGCCCCTGCATGGTGGCGTCGGTGGCGCCGGCTTCCTCGACCGCCTTGCGGGCGATCTCCGCCGAGGTGACGACCTGGCGGCCGATCTCCTCGATCGAAGACGACAGTTGTTCGGTGCCCGACGACACGGTCTGCACGTTGACCGAGGTTTCCTCGGCGGCGGAAGCCACCGCGCTGACCAGCGCACTGGATTGATCCGCGGTCGTGGACATGCTCTGCGCGGTCGTCTGCATCGAGCCCGCCGCCGACTGCAGGCTGTCGAGTGCCGTGCGAACGGTGGTTTCGAACTCGACGATGCGCGTTTCCATCCGGGTGGCGCGTTCGGACTTGGCGATGCGGTCCTTGTCCTGGTCGGCCGAGAGCGCGCGGCCCTGGATCATGCTCTCGCGGAACACCAGGAGCGAATCGGCCATCGCCGCGATCTCGTCCGTCTGGTGGCTCTGGTAGATCTCGGATTCGAGGTCGCCGCTCGACAGCAACTGCATCGAACGCTGCAGGCTGCGGATCCGCCGCAGGATGTTGCGGCCGACATAGAGCCAGACGAACAGGATCGAGCCTATCAGCGTCAGCACGCCGAGCCCGAGCATGACCATGGTCGCCAGCGAAATCTCCTGGCGCGCCTGCCAGGTCGAGGCGTCGGTTTCCTTGCGGACGCCGTCGACGAGCTGCTGCACGCTGATGCCGAGACCGACATTGAGCTTGCGGGTTTCCTCCAGAATGGTCTCGCCGTAGTCGATGGAGTCGAGTTCCTGCTGGCGGATCTTGAAGACGCGGGTCTTGCCTTCGCCGAGCGACAGCAGTTTCAGCGCCGCCTCGGTCAGCGCCTTGGTGCTGGCGTTCTTGGGCAGGGTCTCGAGGTTGGATTTGACGCGCGACTGCGTCTCCTTGAATTCCTTTTCGATGGCTTCCAGCGTGTCGCTGGTGTTGGCCGACAGCGCCGCCGTCATGTCTGAGGCCATCAGGTTGGTGCTGGCGATCACGTTGCCGAGCAATTCGACGTTGCGCGCCGCCTCGCTGGCATCGTCGGTCGAAAGATTGGCGGCGCCGAGCACCGCGTTGATCCGGGCCTGCGCGTCCATCATCGCCGGCGCCGAGGTGGTGACGAAATCGGCCTGCGCCTTGCGCAAGGCGGCGTATTGCTTGTCATGCAGGGCGGCAACGTCGAGCCGCTCGCGCGCCGCCGAGCCCAGGCTCTTGATCATGTCGTCGATGTTCTTGACGGTCTCGTTGAGCGCCGCGACCACGTTCTTGTCGGCGCCGAGCTCGATGATCTCGCCGAGTTTCTGCAGCGCCAGTGTCTGGGTTTCCTTCATCTTCTTGGAGCGTTCGTTCAGCGCCTCCTCGCTGCGCGAGGCCAGCAGCGCCGGCCCCTGGCTGGCAAGGCTCGCGCTCTGCGCCGAGAGCTGCAGGCTGGCGGCGAGGCGGGGGATATCCCGTCCGCTGAGGTCGACCATGGTTCCGCCGAGACGTCCGAGCACCAGGCCGGCGCCGGCGCTGATGACGATCGCCATGCCGGCGATGACGGCGAAGGCGACGAACAGGCTGCCCCTGACGCCGAACCGCGGAAAGCTGAAACCCTTGAGTTTGAATTTGCCTATTCTGAACCGAAACGCCATCTGTCCGCCGCCCCCGACTACGCTACCTTGGGATGTTTCCTCGCGCGGCAGTATCGAGGTACCCGGTTAACAAGTCGGGAAAACGCGAGCGTTTTTCGGGATTTTTCGGATGCGACAGGGTTTTAGACGCGGCCAAAACGACGAAGGGCCGGCATGAAGCCGGCCCTTCCAATCTGTTGCGCAACCTCCCGCTGAGGGCGATCAGTAACGTGCGACGACCGGGCCGCCGATGTTGAAGCGGTAGTTGACGCCGACTTTCAGCGTGTGCTCGTCGTTGCGCCAGCTGCCGAACGGCGCCAGCACGCCCGGGGTCACGAAACGGGTGCTGCCGAAATCGTAGTACATGTACTCGGCCTTGGCCGACCAGTTCGGCGCGAACATGTATTCGAGGCCGGCGCCGACGGTGTAGCCGTTGCTGTGGTTCTTATCCAACGTGAAGGGGACGTTGGCGCCCAGGAGGGTCAGCGTGTCACGGTTGTCGGAATAGGCGTAGCCGCCTTTGACATAGACCAGACCCGGACCCCAGGTGTAGCCGACGCGGCCGGTGATCGAGCCGAGGCCGCGCTGGTTGTTGTTGTAGATGGCGCCGCCCGGAAACGTCGCATTGACGAAGTTGCCGCTGAGCCAGCTGTACTGGCCCTCGACGCCGAGAACCCAGTTCGGAGCGAACTGGTAGTCGGCGCCGGCCTGCAAACCGCCGAGGAACCGGGCGCTGTAGTCGCTCAGCACCAGGCCGTTGAAATTGTTGCTGCCGGCGAAGGCGCCGCCGATGTGACCGCCGATGTAGAAGCCGGTCCAGTTGTAGATCGGCGCGACGTAGGCCGGCGCCTTGTTGTTGTAATAGGGCCGCGCGCCGAGATCGGCGCCAAGGGCCGGGGCGGCGAACGCTGCGAGAGCCACGGTGGCGAGCAGGAACTTCTTCATGATCTTGGTCTCCGAAAGGGTTGGGAGACACCGCGTGCGGGCGTCGTCCATGGCCGGCAGTTAGACAGCTTTTGAATAAAATGCTGTCACTGGCCGGACACAGTGGATGGCAACCCAACCCATTGGCGGATAAACGTTTTTCGTACTTAACAGAGGCCTAATCAAAGCTGAAGAAAGGCTTAATTTTCGTAGCCCCCACGGGCCTCCCGGCAAGCTTTGTTTAACCAATGCGCCGCCGCACGTCGCCGCGCATCTGCTCGCGGAAGGCTTGCCGGCGGGCAGGGCGGTCCTTCACCGCAACGTCGTGGCGGTCGAACACGTTGAACATGTCGAGGATCGGATAGTGGTCGCTGGCCATCGCCAGGATCCGAAGCAGTTCAGCGACCGGCCCGCTCGGACCCGAGACTTCCCATTTGCGGATGGTGTTGGCGCCGCCCTCTTCCGGCAGCCCGCAGAGTTTTGCCATGTCGGCCACCGTCAGCTTCTGGCCGATGGCCTCACCGAGATGTTCGCGCAGTTTCTTCAATTCCGGGCCGGTCACGGTTTCTCCGTTCAAGCGATTTCTGTGAAGTGCGTCACACACGGCGCGCGGGGGTGCAAGCTATACGCAGCGCGTTCGTTACCCAAGAGGAGGCCACCATGCGCCGGTTGATCGAAAGCCTTACCCCCGGCGACCATATCTACTGGAGATGGGTCGGCGGCATGTTCGCTCTTTATGTTGTGCTGATGATCGCGGCGGCAGGTGTATTCGTCCATCACGAATCATCCCGAAAGCTGGCGCAGGAAGCCGCCATGACTGTGGCAATCGACGCCAAACTGCGCTCGATCGTGCAGACCTCGATCCAGGCCCCGATAGCGCCGCACCGCGTCGCCGACAACTATTGAAACCAGTCGGCGCTTCAGGCGCCGATCGCGTTCTGCGCCACGACCTCACGGTAAAACGCCGCGCTGAGCTTCGCAGTCCGGGCCTGGGTCTCGAAATCGACGTGGTAGAGCCCAAAACGCTTTTCGAAACCGAAGATCCACTCGAAATTGTCCATCAGGCTCCACAGGAAATAGCCGCGAACCGGCACGCCCTCGGCGGTCGCGCGCTGCAACTGCCGGAGATAGTTGCGCAGGAACATGATGCGATCGAGATCGTAGACCTGGCCGTCGGCTGAAAGCTTGTCCTCCGACGAGGTGCCGTTCTCGCTGATGTAGATGGTGTCGATGTTCCAGATTTTGGCGGCCAGCCGCGGCGCCCAATAGATGACTTCCGGACCGACCCGCAGCCACTCCGAATTCATGTGCGGAAACGAAGCGGGGAACGGCAGGACTTTCCAGCCCGGCTTCTGGTCGGAGGCGGTGATGTAGAATTGCGGCGCGTAGATATTGAGGCCGACGAAATCGTTCTTGGCGCCAATGATCTTCAGTTGCTCGGCGGTGAATTTCGGGGCGTCCTTGCCGGAATATGCGAGGAAGCCGTCGGTGTACTTGCCCTCCAGCATGACGCCGAGGAGGCCAGCGTTCAGTTCGCGCGTCGCCATCTCGGCGGCGCGGACGTTGTCCGGCGTGTCGAACGCGGGCACGCAGGCCGCGATATTCTCGGCCGGGCCCACCTTAGTGCCGGCGCGCGCGTGAGCGCGGATCGCCTGCACGGCGAGGCCGTGCGCCAGCACGACGTGATGCCGCGCCTGGTTCAGTTCGGCGGCCGGCAGTTTGAGGCCGGGCGCGTCGATGCCCCATCCGTAACCGAAGTTGAGGAAACGTCCGGCTTCGTTGAGCGTGAAGATGTTCTTCACCCGGTCGCTCAGGCGCTCCGCCACATAGCCCGCGTAATCGGCGAACGCCTTTGAGGTGTCGCTGGATCGCCAGCCGCCGACCCGGTCCTCGAGCGCCTGCGGCAGGTCCCAATGATAAAGCGTCGCGTAAGGCTCGATGCCGTTGGCGAGCAGTTCGTCGATCAGGCGGTTGTAGAAGTCGAGGCCCTTGGGGTTGGGGGCGCCGGTGCCGTCCGGAAATATCCGCGGCCACGCGATCGAGAATCGATAGGCCTTGACCCCGAGCGATTTGATCAGGCCGACGTCTTCCTTGTAGCGGTGATAGTGATCGTTGGCGCGGTCGGCGTTGGTGTGATCCTCGATTCTGCCCGGCGAGTGCGCAAAGGTGTCCCAGATCGAGCGGCCGCGGCCGTCCTCGTTGACCGCGCCCTCGATCTGATAGGCCGAGGTGGCGGTGCCCCACAGGAAGTCCTTCGGGAAGCTGGCAGCCGCGTGCCGGTCCACCGCCGGCACGGGCTGGCTCTCCACGGTATTCGCCGCGGCCGCCACTCCGAGCGCGGAAAGGCCGGCAAGCTTGCCGAACTGGCGGCGCGAGAATTTTCCGAACATCATGTCTCCGTCAGTAAAGCGTTTTCCAGCGAAGTGGAAACCGGTTCGCGTCAAGAAAACGCGTCAAATTAAAAAAGCTAGAGCCGTTTCGGCTCTAGCGCTCGTCGATTTGATAGGCGGAAATCCGGTCGATCTCGAACGCGACCGTAACAGGCGACGCGCTGTCGACGAAACCCACGCCGGGAAAATGATTCGAACCCATCGCCAGGTTCACGATCATGTACATCGGATCGTCGAAACCGATGGGGACCTTGATCTCCGATACCGGCTTGCGGTCGATGAAATAGGTGATGCGGTCCGGCTGCCACAGCACACCGTAATTGTGGAAAGTACCCGCCGTGTCCGCGACTGCGAAGTCGAAGCCGCAGGATTCCACGCGCTGCGTGGCCGGTACCCGCCAATGCGTCGTCATCACGATGTTGTCCCGCTTGGGCCCGCGACCCTCCAGCACGTCGATCTCCGGCGGCCAGCCGCCGTCGTCGGCGAGCAGCCAGAACGCCGGCCACACCCCGATCCCGGCCGGTATCTTCGAGCGGATCTCGAAATAGCCGTGCTTCTGCGAGAACCGGCTCTGCGTCGTCAGGATGCCCGATACATATTCATTGTTGAACAGCACCGGCTTGAGAGCGGCAGGGGTGCGGCTGGCGACGATCGAGAGAATGCCGTCGTGCACCCTGAACGGGTCGAGCCCGAGCGGCACCGTTTCGCGCCCGCCGTAGCGCGGATCGACATAGATCTGCTGTTCGCCGTTGTAACTGTCCTTGCGCCGGAAGTCGGAACCGTCGCCGCCCCAATACCGTATTTCCGGCCACGCCGCGCCGCCGGCATAGTGCGGCACCCAGCGGTCGTCCGACAGCGGATGGGTGTCGAAATCGTCGTTGAAGGTCCGGTGCAGCGAGACCTGCGCCAGCGATGCCGGGTCCGTCGTTTCGAAACGGCGGCAGGTGTCGCCAAGCGAAGCGGTTGTGACCTGCAAGGCAAGCGTTTGCGGCGCGCCGGCGAGATCGTCCTGCGCCAGCGCTGGTGCTGACGTAAAGAGGCAGGCGATCAAGCCCAACAGGCGCGGCGTCAATGCGTCGATCCCCAGGGCATGCGGCGACGACGAAGCCATCCGACGTCTCACCCCTCATCGCGATTTCGGATGAGAGGCTAATGCAGGATCGTGCCGGGCGGAATCAAATCATCGACAGAAACGCGACGCGTCAGCTTTCCGGAACGCGCGAATTGGGAGGGAAAGAACTGGTGCTGCCAGACAGGATTGAACTGTCGACCTCTCCATTACCAATGGAGTGCTCTACCACTGAGCTACGGCAGCATGCCCGGTATCGAGGGAGTCGGGCCAAAAGGCCCCCACCGGCGGGCGGTTCTTGCCACAAGGACCCCTCTGGCGCAAGCACGCGGCGGGGCCTGGAATGGCCCAAATTGGGCAAAAAATGACACAAGCCGCCCGTGACGGGTGCGATCCGGTTCCCCGTCGCCGCCATCGACGCCCGTACGGGTCGTGAACGTCCGAATCATGGCCGCTGATCGGGCTTTTGCCGGTGTCGGCGGATGTACCGCGGTCCACCGAAACCCGTTATGGTCCGGCAACAGCGACGCCCGCCGGTCACATGTGCCGAGCGGCTCCGATCAACGGCGTTTTCGACAGGCCCGCATGAAGGACGACCAAGCCAGGCGCGAGGGAAAAGCGAGCGCGGACACGAAGGATCCGCGACGGGATCGCCTCAAGGCCGCGCTGCGCGAAAATCTCAAGCGGCGAAAGTCGCAAGCGAGAGGCCGCGACGACCTCGGGGCCGCATCTTCCGAACGCGCCGATGCCTCCCTAGATGACGCAGGCGGAGAAAAGCCGGGCCAGTAGCCGTCGGGATATGCCCGGTGGCTCGCCGGATGGCGTCCGGCGGGTTCTCCTCGCGGTTTTCTTCCCGGTTCTCTTGATTTGTGGGCGACAAATGAGTGCAGACACCTCGGCCGGTTCGGCGATCGGCGCGACTTCCTTTAAGTTTCCGCGTCACGAGCAGACGTTTCCGACGCTGACGCCGCATGAAATCGAGCGCATGCGCCGGTTCGGCGAGCCGCGCAGCTTCAAGCACGGCGAGACCCTGTTCGAGACCGGTAAACCGGGGCCCGGCATGTTCGTGGTGCTGTCCGGCCATGTCACGATCACCCAGCGCGACGGGCTCGGCCACGTCACGCCCGTCATCGATCAGGGACCGGGGCAATTTCTGGCCGAAATCGGCCAGCTCTCCGGCCGCGTCGCGCTGGTTGACGGCCATGCCGACGGCGACGTCGAGACGCTGTTGATCCCGCCGGACAAGTTGCGCGCCCTGCTGATCGCTGAAGCCGATCTCGGCGAACGCATCATGCGGGCGCTGGTCCTGCGCCGCGTCAACCTGATCCAGGGCGGCGTCGGCGGCCCGGTGCTGATCGGTCCGGCCTCGCTCGGCGACATGGCGCGGCTGCAGAATTTTCTCGCCCGCAACGGCCAGCCGCATCATCTGATCGATCCCGCCGCCGACAAGGACGCCGCCGACCTCGTCGCGCGCTATTCGGCCTCGCGCGGCGACCTGCCGCTGGTGGTGTGTCCCGACGGCACCGTGCTGCGCAATCCGTCCGAGACCGAGCTTGCGATGGCGATGGGCATGATCGGCAACCACGCGCAGCACAAGCTCTACGACGTCGCCGTGGTCGGCTCTGGCCCGGCCGGCTTGGCCACCGCGGTCTATGCGGCCTCCGAGGGACTGTCGGTCGCGGTGTTCGACGCGCGGGCGTTCGGCGGCCAGGCCGGCGCCAGCGCCAGAATCGAAAACTATCTGGGATTTCCGACCGGCATTTCCGGCCAGGCGCTGGCCGGCCGCGCCTTCAACCAGGCGCAGAAGTTCGGCGCCGAGATGATGATCCCGGTCGCGATCACCTCGCTCGATTGTTCGAACCAGAGCGGCGCCTTTGCATTGGCGACCGAATGCGGGCAGCAGTTGCGCGCGCGGTCGATCGTGGTCGCGAGCGGCGCGCGCTATCGCCGGCCGGACATCGAAAATCTCGACGCGTTCGAGGGCCGCGGCGTCTGGTACTGGGCCTCGCCGATCGAGGGGCGGCTATGCGCGGGTCAGGACGTCGTGCTGGTCGGCGGCGGCAATTCCGCAGGCCAGGCCGCGGTGTTCCTGTCGGGCCACGCGCGCAAAGTGTATATGGTGATCCGTGGCGGCGGGCTCGGGGCCAGCATGTCGCGCTACCTGATCGACCGCATCGAGGCCGCGCCCAACATCGAACTGATGTTCAACACCGAGGTGGTGGCGGTCGAGGGCAGTGACGGCTCGCTCGAACGGGTGCGCTGGCGCAGCCGCTTTGCGCCCGACATCCACACGCTCGATATCCGCAATCTCTTCCTGTTCGTCGGCGCCGATCCGGCGACCGGCTGGCTCGCGGGTTGCGGCGTGACGCTCGACCGCGGCGGCTTCGTGGTGACGGGCGCGCAGTCCGAACAGAACCACGGCCGCCCGGTGCCGCCGCTGGAAACCTCGGTGCCCGGCGTGTTCGCGGTCGGCGACGTGCGCTCGGGATCGGTCAAGCGCGTCGGTGGCGCGATCGGCGAGGGCGCGCAGGTGGTGGCGGCGCTGCACGGCTATCTGGCCGATGCCATGAAACCGGCGCTATAGTCCCAAGTACTGTAACTCCAGCATTGGCAACTGCCGATACGACAACAAAAGGGAGAAGCGCCTTGGCCGACCTCGTTGTGCTCTACAAGACCCCGACCGATCCCGCAGCCTTCGACAAATATTATTTCGACACCCACGTTCCGCTCGCCAAGAAGCTTCCGGGCTTGCGGAAATACACCGTCAGCAAGGGACCGATCGCAACCCCCGGCGGCCCGTCCGCGCTGCATCTGATTGCGACGCTGACCTTCGACAGCATGGCTGCGATCGGCGCCGCTTTCGCCAGCCCCGAGGGCAAGGCCACCGCGGCCGACGTGCCGAAATTCGCGACCGGCGGCGTCGAGATGAGCTTCTTCGAAACCGCCGAGGTGTGACGCAATGGCGTCCAAAGGCTGCACGCATATCGCCGGTATCAGGGACGTCACGCCGAGCGCGCTCGGCTGCGAAGAATGCCTCAAAATCGGAAGCCCGTGGCTGCATTTGCGGATTTGCCGCACCTGCGGCCACGTCGGCTGCTGCGACGATTCCCCCAACAAGCACGCGACCGCGCATTTTCATGCCACCGGCCATCCCGTGATCGAAGGCTACGATCCGCCGGAGGGCTGGGGCTGGTGCTATGTCGACGAAGTGCTGTTCGATCTGTCGAAACGCAAGACGCCGCACAACGGCAAGATACCGCGCTACTACTAGGATCGGTCACTTCCTGCCGCGTTTTGTGACAATCGTGCAAAAGATTCATGCACGTTGATACTTTGGTCGAAGCGTGGATGCACATGGCTGTGTTGATCAAGTTGTGTTGGCGGCGTGTGGCAATTTCCACCGCCACGTCGTAGCCTGCCCGCCGGTTTCCAACGAAGGGGGCGCATCATGATACTCGGTATGAGCTTGGCGACGTTCACATTGGTCCATGTGATCATCAGTCTGGTTGCGATCGTCGCGGGCCTCGTCGTGATGTTCGGCATGCTCGGCTCGCGGCGGCCGGGCGGCCTTACTGCGATCTTCCTGCTGCTCACCATCCTCACCAGCGCCACCGGCTTCCTGTTTCCGTTCACGCAATTGCTGCCGTCGCACATGGTCGGGATTCTCTCGCTGGTGCTGCTGGCGATCGCCTGTATCGCGCTTTACGCCATGAAGCTTGGCGGCCCGTGGCGCTGGATCTACGCGCTGACGGCGCTGCTGTCGCTGTACTTCAACGTGTTCGTGCTGGTGATTCAGGGCTTCCTGAAAATCCCGGCATTGACCGCGATCGCGCCGGGCAATCCGCCGTCGGGACCGGTGTTCGCGGTGGTCCAGGGCGTCGTGCTGGTGTTCTTCGTGCTGATGATCATCGGCGCGATCAGGCGCTTCCGGCCGCTGTAATTTTCGTCGTTCCGGGGCGATGCGCAGCATCGAACCCGGAAGTTCGCGCTGACAACCTCTGGATTCCGGGTCCACGCGAAGACGCGTGTCCCGGAATGACCGCGTAGCAGAAGGAGTTTCCCATGCCGACCATCACCACCAAAGACGGCGTCGAGATTTTCTACAAGGACTGGGGCTCGGGTCAGCCGATCGTGTTCAGCCACGGCTGGCCGCTGTCATCCGATGACTGGGACGCGCAGATGCTGTTCTTCCTGAACAACGGCTTTCGCGTCATCGCCCACGACCGCCGCGGCCACGGCCGCTCCACCCAGACCGGCGACGGCCATGACATGGATCATTACGCCGACGATCTGGCGGCATTGACGGCGCATCTCGATCTGAAAAACGCAGTTCACGTCGGGCATTCCACCGGCGGCGGCGAGGTGGTGCACTACATTGCCCGCCACGGCGAGAGCCGGGTGGCGAAGGCGGCGATCATCTCGGCGGTGCCACCGCTGATGGTACAGACGCCGGCCAATCCCGGCGGCCTGCCGAAGTCGGTGTTCGACGGATTTCAGGCCGCGCTCGCCGCCAGCCGTTCGCAATTCTATCGCGATGTCGCGGCGGGACCGTTCTATGGCTACAACCGGCCCGGCGCCAAAGCCTCGGAGCCCGTCATCCAGAACTGGTGGCGGCAGGGCATGATGGGCGGGGCGAAAGCGCACTACGACGGCATCGTCGCGTTTTCGCAGACCGATTTCACCGAGGATCTGAAGAAGATCAACGTGCCCGTGCTGATCATGCATGGCGACGACGACCAGATCGTGCCTTACGCGGACTCCGGTCCGCTGTCGGCAAAACTTCTGAAGAACGGCACGCTGAAGACCTACAAGGGTTTTCCACACGGCATGCCGACCACGGAAGCGGCGACCATCAATGCCGACCTGCTGGCGTTCATCAAATCATGAAAGTGATCTTGTTCGGCGCCACCGGCATGGTCGGGCAGGGCGTGCTGCGCGAATGCCTCGTCGATACCGGCGTCGAGCGCGTGCTGGTGGTCGGGCGCAGCCCGACCGGATTGCAGAATGCCAAGCTGCATGAAGTCCTGCACGGCGATTTCACGAATTTCTCCGCGATCGAATCGGAGCTCACCGGATACGACGCCTGCTTCTTCTGCCTCGGCGTTTCCTCGGTCGGCATGGATCCGGAGCGCTACCGGCATCTGACGTATGACCTCACCATGGCGGCGGCCACGACCTTGGTGCGGCTGAACCCGAATATGGTGTTCACCTACGTCACCGGGCGCAGCACCGACTCCACCGAACAGGGCCCGCAGCGCTGGGCCCGCGTTAAAGGCAAGACCGAAAACGACCTGCTCAAGCTGCCGTTCAAGGCGGCCTACATGTTCCGCCCCGCCGGCATCCAGCCGCTGCACGGTGTGCGGTCGAAGACCGCCTGGGTCAATGCGATCTATGTCGTGTCAGCGCCGCTGTTGTCGTATCTGGCGCGCACGCGGCCGAAGTTCATGACGACAAGCGAAAAGCTTGGCCGCGCCATGATCAGCGTGGCCCGCAACGGCTATCCGAAGTCGATCCTGGAGAGCGAGGATATCAACGGGTTCTGAGCTGTCATTCCAACCCCGTCATTCTGGGGCGCGCGTCAGCGCGAACCTCAGATGTGCAACTGCACATCGGGGGAGTTCGAGATTATAACCTCTAGATTCCGGGTTCGCGCTACGCGCGCCCCGGAATGACGGTGGTGGCCGCGGCCCCATCCCATCAAATCGCCGCAAATGTCCCGGCTTTTGCCATCGGCGCGTGCGACCTGTAGTTATGCATGGCAAAAAATGGGGGGTGGGGATGGACCGCATTCGTATTGTCGGCGGCAGCAAGCTCAATGGCACCATCGCCATTTCAGGTGCGAAGAATGCGGCGCTGCCGCTGATGATCGCAGGCCTGTTGACCGAAGGGACGCTGATCCTCGACAACGTGCCGCGGCTTGCCGATGTTGCCCAGTTGCAGCGCATACTCGGCAATCACGGCGTCGACATCACCTCAGTCGGCAAGCGGCCCGGCGACCGCGAGTATCAGGGCCAGACCCTGCATATTTCGGCGGCCAACATCATCGACACCACAGCGCCCTACGAACTGGTGTCGCGGATGCGCGCCAGTTTCTGGGTGATCGCGCCGCTGTTGGCGCGGATGCACGAAGCCAAGGTCTCGCTGCCGGGCGGCTGCGCGATCGGCACGCGGCCGGTCGACCTGCTGATCATGGCGCTGGAGAAGCTCGGCGCCGAACTCGTCATCGATGGCGGCTACGTGGTCGCGAAAGCCCCCGGCGGCTTGCGCGGTGCTGCGATCGATTTTCCCAAGGTGACGGTCAGCGGCACCCATGTCGCTGTCATGGCGGCGACGCTCGCCAAGGGCACCACCGTCATCAGCAACGCCGCCTGCGAGCCCGAGGTCGCCGACGTCGCCGATTGCCTGAACAAGATGGGTGCGCGGATCACCGGGGCGGGCACGCCGCGCATCACGATCGAAGGCGTCGCAGAATTGCACGGCGCGCGGCATACCGTGCTGCCGGACCGCATCGAAGCCGGCACCTATGCGATGGCGGTCGCGATGACCGGCGGCGAGGTGCAGCTCGCCGGCGCGCGGCCTGAACTGCTGCAGTCGGCGCTCGACGTGTTGACCGAAGCCGGCGCGGTGATCTCCGTCAACGATGAAGGCATTCGCGTCAGCCGGAACGGCGCCGGCATCCGGCCGGTGAAGGTATCGACCGCGCCGTTTCCGGGCTTTCCCACCGATCTGCAGGCGCAACTGATGGCGCTGATGGCCTGCGCCGGCGGCGCCTCGCATATCACCGAGACGATTTTCGAGAATCGCTTCATGCATGTGCAGGAGCTGGCACGATTTGGCGCCAGGATCGCGCTCGACGGCGAGACCGCGACCATCGACGGCACCGCCAGGCTGCGCGGCGCCCCGGTGATGGCGACCGACCTGCGCGCCTCGGTGTCGCTGGTCATTGCCGGCCTTGCCGCCGAGGGCGAAACCATGGTCAACCGGATCTATCACCTCGACCGCGGTTTTGAGCGGCTGGAGGAAAAGCTGTCGGCCTGCGGCGCCTCGATCCAGCGCATCAGCGATTAGGATGCACGCACGTTTAAGGTAGGGGATTTTGCGATGCCCGGGCCCGAACCGCTCAAATTGATTGCACTCGACGCCGACGACCTCTCGGTGATCTCGGCCCATGTTCAGAACGCGCGCGTGCAGACCTCCGACATCGTCTGGCGGCAGGACGAAAAGCGGCTGGTGGTCGGCATGTCCAGGCTCGACTGGGAGCAGACCCTGTCGGGTGGAACCGCCCCGCGCCGGTTGATCGCGGCGCTGCGCTTCGATCGGGTGCTGGCCTGCAAGTCGCGCAACATCGACCTGGAGCAACCGGGCGCGGTGCTGGAACTGGTCGGGATCGAATTCCATCCTGACGAGGCCCCGGCGGGCAGCGCGCTGTTGCTGTTCAACCATGGCGGGGCGCTGCGGCTGGACGTCGAATGCCTGGAATGCGAGCTGACCGACCTCGGCAGCGACGATCTCGGCACCAGCGATGCGGGCGCGGAATCGTCCGGTTTGGGGGCGTAGACCCGCTGCCGTAGGGTGGGCAAAGGCGCCCTTCGCGCCGTGCCCACCATCTTCGACCGCCGACGAGGACCACTTATGGTGGGCTCGCTTCGCTTAGCCCACCCTACGGGTCCGGTTTCCGGGTGCGCAAGGGTTGACGACCTCAGGCCGCCGCGCCATTGAGCATAGACCTCTGGATTACGTCCCGTCAGAAAGCCGCCATGCCCGTTCGCCTCGACAGAAACAGCGCCGATTTCGACGCGCGGTTTACGGCATTTCTCGCCGCCAAGCGTGAAGTCTCCGCCGATGTCGAGCGGGCGACCCGTGCCATCGTCGACGACGTGGCGGCCCGCGGCGACGCCGCCTTGATCGAGGCGACGCGCAAATTCGACCGGCTCGAGATCGCGGCCGGAGCCTTGCGTGTGACCGCGGCCGAGATCGATGCCGCGGTGAAGGCTTGCGACACCGAAACCCTCGACGCGCTGAAATTCGCGCGCGACCGGATCGAGCTGTTCCACCGCCGCCAGTTGCCGAAGGACGAGCGCTTTACCGATGCGCTCGGGGTCGAGCTCGGCTGGCGCTGGAGTGCGATCGACGCGGTCGGTCTCTATGTGCCCGGCGGCACCGCCGCCTATCCGTCCTCGGTGCTGATGAATGCGGTGCCGGCCAACGTGGCCGGGGTGCCGCGGGTGGTGATGGTGGTGCCGTCGCCCGACGGCAGGCTCAATCCGCTGGTGCTGGCGGCCGCTCACCTCGGCGGCGTGTCCGAAATCTACCGCGTTGGTGGCGCGCAGGCCGTCGCTGCTTTGGCCTATGGCACCGCGACCATCGCGCCGGTCGCGAAAATCGTCGGCCCCGGCAATGCCTATGTCGCCGCCGCCAAGCGGCAGGTGTTCGGCAAGGTCGGCATCGACATGATCGCCGGCCCCTCCGAAGTGCTCGTCATCGCCGACTACACCGGCAATGCCGGCTGGATCGCCGCCGACTTGCTGGCGCAGGCCGAGCATGATGCGAGCGCGCAGTCGATCCTGATCACGGACAGCGCGGGCCTTGCCGCCGATGTCGAACGCGCGGTGGAATCGCAACTGGCGACGCTGCCGCGCGCGGAAATCGCGCGCGCCTCGTGGAATGATTTCGGGGCCATTATTCTGGTGCAAAAGCTCGACGAGGCGGTCGAACTCGCGAACATGATCGCGGCCGAGCATCTGGAAATCATGACCGCGGATGCGGAAGCCCTGTCGGCCAAGGTCCGCAATGCCGGCGCGATCTTCCTCGGGCCGCATACGCCGGAGGCAATCGGCGATTACGTCGGCGGCTCCAACCACGTGCTGCCGACGGCGCGTTCGGCCCGGTTCTCGTCGGGGCTCGGCGTGCTAGACTTCATGAAGCGCACTTCGATTCTCAAATGCGGGCCGGAGGCGTTGCGCGCGCTGGGGCCTGCCGCGATGACCTTGGGGAAGGCCGAAGGTCTCGATGCTCATTCACGCTCCGTCGGATTGCGTCTCAATTTGTCATGACCAGGCCGCCACCAGACGAGGACGCCCAGAACCGCATCGTTGCGGTGACGCTCGACGAGGAATCGATCGGGCGTTCCGGTCCCGATATCGAGCATGAGCGCGCGATCGCGATCTACGATTTGATCGAGCAGAACCTGTTCGCGCCGGAAGGCGCTATCGGCGGCCCGTTCACCTTGCATCTCGCGATCACCGGCAACCGGCTGGCGTTCGACATCCGCCACGAGAACGGCTCGCCCGTGGTGGCGCATCTGTTGTCGCTGACGCCGTTCCGCCGGATCGTGAAGGACTATTTCATGATCTGCGACAGCTACTACCAGGCGATCCGCACCGCGACCCCCGACAAAATCGAGGCGATCGACATGGGCCGCCGCGGCATCCACGACGAAGGCTCGCGCACGCTGCAGGAACGGCTGAAGGGCAAGGTGCGGGTCGATTTCGAAACCGCCAGGCGGCTGTTCACGCTGATCTGCGTTCTGCACTGGAAGGGTCAGGACGCATGACCCCGAAAAGTGCGAAGCGGTTTTCGGATCAGGTCATGCGTCAAAAAAAGAGCATGACGTTGGAGCGGATTTTCGAAAGGCTGACGCCCCAAACAAGAGCGGCGTGACGCATGGTGGCGCTGTCGAGCGCACGCACTCCGCAAGCCGTGCTGTTCGCGTGCGGCTTCAACAGCGTGCGTTCGCCGATGGCCGAGAGCCTGCTGCGCCAGATGTTCCCCCACGCGCTCTATGTCAAATCCGCCGGCGTCAGGAAGGGCGAGCTGGATCCGTTCGCGGTCGCCGTGATGGCGGAGCTCGGGCAGGATATTTCCGGCCACAAGCCGATGACCTTCGCGGAGCTCGAGGACTGGGAGGGGCTCAATTTCGACCTCATCATCACGTTGTCGCCGGAAGCCCACCACAAGGCGCTGGAGCTGACGCACACGCTGGCGGCCGATGTCGAATACTGGCCGACGCCGGACCCGACCACGATGGAAGGCAGCCGCGAGCAGAAGCTCGGGGCTTATCGCGAGGTTTGCGACGGGCTGATGATGCGGATCCGCCGCCGGTTTTCGAGGGTCGGCGTGGCCAACGAGTAGGACGCCCTTTCCGTCGTCCATACGCCGCGGCGGAGCGATTTGAGCGGTGCCAGCCGCCAGATTTCATTTGAATGACACAGGCCTGTGGTTATGGGCCCCTGCGTCCGCAGGGGCGACGAAGAATCGAAGCCGCATCAATCACTTGTTCCCTAGTTGTGGAATGCAGCCCCTTCCGATAGGTTCCGCGCGCGTTCGCCCCCGAATCCTTCTCGCCTGACGAATCCCGCATGCTTGGCCGTCCCAAATTCGTTCTCGCTTCCGGTTCGCCGCGACGGCTGAGCCTGCTCAACCAGGCCGGCATCGAGCCCGACGCGCTGCGTCCCGCCGACGTCGATGAAACCCCGAAGCGGGGCGAACTGCCGCGCGCCTGCGCCAATCGCCTGGCGCGCGCCAAGGCGGACGCCGCGCTGAAATCGGTTCAGCTCGACGACGAGCTGCGCGGCTCGTTCATTCTCGCGGCCGACACCGTGGTCGCGGTCGGTCGCCGCATCCTGCCCAAGGCCAACCTGGTCGACGAGGCCTCGCAGTGCCTGCGGCTGTTGTCCGGGCGCAACCACAGAGTCTACACGGCGGTGTGCCTGGTGACGCCGAAGGAGGCGTTTCGCCAGCGCCTGATCGAGACCCGCGTGCGCTTCAAGCGCCTGAGCGAGGACGACATCCAGGCCTATATCGGCTCCGGCGAATGGCGCGGCAAAGCCGGCGGTTATGCGGTGCAGGGCATCGCCGGATCGTTCGTGGTCAAGATGGTCGGCTCCTACAGCAACATCGTCGGCCTGCCGCTCTACGAAACGGTCACGCTGCTCGGCGGCGAGGGGTTCCCGATCCGCTTCGGTTGGTTGAATGCCAGCTAAGCCTCCGAGCGCGGCGGGTTCGGCCGGCGATTCGACGCCGTCGGCCAAGCGCTGCCCGGAATGCGGCAAGCCCGCGAATCCTGCCACCCTGCCGTTTTGTTCCCCGCGCTGCCGCGACGTCGATCTGAACCGCTGGCTCTCCGGCTCCTATGTCATCCCCGGCAAGGAGACCGACCCGGAAGACGCCGAATAATCGTGTTTTGCCAATAATTTGGGGGCGGATGCGAAGCCGGGCCGCGCCTAGCGAAGCCAACGGCGAAGCTGGGTGGACACGGCCGCCTCACCCCACTATAAACCGCCCGCTCGCACGGTCTTTGACCCCGAGTATGCCCAGGTAGCTCAGTTGGTAGAGCATGCGACTGAAAATCGCAGTGTCGGTGGTTCGATCCCGCCCCTGGGCACCATGACTTCTACCCACCAAGTGTCGGTGGTTCGATTCCCGGTCTCACGCCAGATGAAGCGTTATGGAACACGGTGATGAGTCATGAACGACTCTCACATGGGTAGGAATCTGGGTAGCGACGAAAATCGAACCTGACGCCCTACCCAGCCAATTTGTCCGTGGTTCGATTCCCACTAAACGACGCTGACGCCAGTTGGTCATCATGACATCGCTGGTCGGCACTTATATTCCCAAAAACCGCGCTTCCCAATCGACAAGAGAATGCCGTCGCGCACAATCACTCGCCCATCACTTACCTTGGACGACAATGCACGAATTCGCATCTCCTTGGTCTTAGCGTCGATCTCCTTCATCCACACAACATCCGTGATCAGATTATTGAATTTTCCTAAAGCCGGATCGGCGTTGCGGACGATGAGTCTTATCGTTGAAGGAGACGTAATCTGTGCGTCGTCTACAAAGGTGACGGCAATTGGGTATCCTGCGCCGAAATCAAGCTCGCGCTTTGCCCGTCCGTCATCGTCTTTGACGTAAATTTCGCGAAAGTTTCTCTGCGTTGGGGGCTGGTCGCACGTGGTGCTCCAAACGCCAACCAAGCCAAAGCGCTCTAATACATTCCAAGTGGCCTCAGCAGAGAATGCTGAACACGGCATCAGAAGGAAAAAAATGAGTGCTGCTGCCTTGATCATGTCACGCTACAAGGGCGATCCGCCAACAAATTCACTGGGGCCTCCTGGCGCGAGCCGCCAAGTCCCCGCCAATCTAGGAACGGCGAGCGCTGCAACGACTGCGAGCGCAGGGCGAGTTTCCATCTCTTCATGATGTATCATAGCGCACTTTTGCAGCCCACAGTTGCTTGGGTAGAAGCTTGGGTAGGCAATTTTTGTTCGCATAAATTGTGAAGTTTTGTCAGTTGCTTAGGAGATCAGCTATAGTCCGCCCCTGGGCGTCATTCCGCCACCACTCAGGATAAAGTTTGCGATCGGCGCGTCTGTGCCGATGCAACCGATACCAAGCGGCTTGGTCCAACTGGCAACGTCTCCATCTCCATCCCATGCGATCGTAAGAGTCCCTCGATCATGATGCTGGCGCCGGTTCTCACTCCACACGGGTCGCTGATCCTGAGGCAGGCGGACGAAGCGCTTGCGGCCCCGTCTAATCCTCGGCTGGAGCAAGCGTTCTCGCGCGGGCCGGGGCATGGATTGTTGTACCTGGGCGCCGACGAAGTCGGGACGGCTCTGCCTCCGGTGCTGTCATACTGGCGGGAGTTTGCGGTTCACTACGTGACCGCGCTCTGCGCCCTTCCTGATATCGCAGAGGGCGGCACCAAGCCGCCTGTACCGGTCCCAACAGACGGTGAGTTTGACAAGATAGCCGCGGCCGTTCCGCCTATGACAGGCGCGGAATACCTGACGGCGGTTGTCTTGGCCGATCTATGGCGAGATATGGACGCCGCCTTCGATGCCGAACTGGCTGATGCCAAGCTCTCAGTACAGGCGTTCCTCAAAGGCCGGCATCCGGCCTGGAATCTCGTCGGGCGCGTGCACTTCAACCTTGCCGAGAACAGGAAGGATGAGGTCACGCCGTTCGCATTCCTGGCAACCTATACCACGCGGCTATCGGCTCAGGCCAAAGCCCTGCATGTACCGCTGGGTAGAGCCTTGCAGGAATATGCCGGCGCGAAGAATCGCGAGCGACTGCTGTCGCTGCTGCTGCCGGTCCAGCGAGCCGCCGAGCATTGCACATGGTTGAAGGCCATGGTCGACGCGGGCGAGATCTTTCATCCGCTGCGCTGGAGCCCACTCCAAGCCCTGCAATTCCTCAACGACGTGCCCGCGCTCGAAAGCGCCGGCATAGCCGTGCGCATGCCGGCGAATTGGGCGATGAACCGCCCTCCGCGTCCGCAGGTGCGGGCGACGGTCGGGGGACGCGCGCCGTCACAGGTGGGAATGGATGCGCTGCTCGACTTCCAGATGGACGTGACGCTCGACGGCGAAAAGCTTTCGGCGGCTGAAATCAAGCGGCTTCTGGCGCATTCGGACGGGTTGGTCCTGATCCGTGGCAAGTGGGTTCAGGTTGACCATGAACGTCTGCGCCGGACACTCGATAAATTTGAAGCGATCCAACGTCATGCCGCCACCGATGGTTTGTCGTTCGGCGAGGCGATGCGCATGCTGGCTGGGGCAGGCATCGCCGGGAACGGCTCCGGGGAACTCGCGGATGTCGAGTGGAGCCAGACCGTAGCCGGTCCGTGGCTGGCGGAGACGTTGGCTGCCCTGCGCCGCCCCGATGGGCTCGCGCGGGTCGATCCCAGTAGGTTCCTTCAGGGCAAGTTGCGGCCGTATCAATTGGCGGGTGTGCAATGGCTTTATTTGCTCACCCAACTCAGACTCGGGGCCTGCCTTGCCGACGACATGGGGCTCGGCAAGACCATCCAGGTCTTGTCGCTGCTGCTGGTCTTGAAGCATGACGGGGCACACGAGCGGAAGCCATGCCTGCTGGTGGCCCCGGCATCGCTGCTCGCCAATTGGGCGTCCGAGATCGCTCGATTTGCGCCGAGCCTCAAAACGGCCGTGGCCCATCCATCGGCCGCGCCGGCGGAGATGCTCGGCGCAGACGAGGGTAATCTAGCAGATGTGGATTTGGTCATCACGAGCTATGGTTTTCTGGCGCGCTCGCCCTGGCTGGACACCGCGTCGTGGCGATTGGTGGTGCTTGACGAAGCGCAAGCCATCAAGAACCCGGCTGCCAAACAGACCAAAACGGTCAAGCGACTTCGCGCAGATACCCGTATCGCGCTGACGGGAACGCCCATCGAGAACCGGCTCAATGACCTGTGGTCGATTTTCGACTTCATCAATCCCGGGCTGCTGGGATCGCCGAAGCAGTTTTCGTCCTTCGTCAAAGGTCTCGCCGATCGACCGCACAGCCCCTATGAACCGCTGCGCGACCTGGTGCGCCCCTACATCCTGCGGCGCCTGAAGACAGACAAGAGTATCATTGCCGACTTGCCTGACAAGACGGAAATGAAAGCCTTCTGTTCCTTGAGCCGAAAACAGGCCGCGCTCTACCAGCAAGCGGTTGAAGAATTGGCACGCCAGCTCGACGACGTCGATGGAATGCAGCGGAAAGGCGTGGTTCTCGCCTTTCTCATGCGGCTTAAGCAGATCTGCAACCATCCCTCGCAGTGGCTCGGCGACGGCGCATGGGCCGAGGAGGACAGCGGCAAGCTCGCGCGTCTGCGCGACATCCTGGAGGTGATCGCGGCACGGCAGGAGAAGGTTTTGATCTTCACCCAGTTCAAGGAGACAACGGCACCACTCGCGGCGTTCGCCGGCTCCGTGTTCGGGCGGGCCGGCCTGGTCCTGCACGGCGAGACCGAGATCAAGAAGCGCAAGGAACGGGTGAGCCAGTTCCAGGCGGATGAAAATATTCCGTTCTTCGTGCTCTCTCTCAAGGCTGGCGGCACGGGGCTCAATCTTACCGCGGCCTCGCATGTCATCCATTTCGACCGGTGGTGGAATCCGGCGGTGGAAAATCAGGCTACCGACAGAGCGTTCCGAATCGGGCAAACTAGGAATGTTCTCGTCCACAAGTTCGTTTGCCGCGGCACCGTAGAGGACAAGATCGACCGGCTGATCGAGTCGAAGCAGCAACTTGCCGGGGATTTGCTTGGCGGCGGATCTGAAATGATGCTGACCGAGATGAAGGATGAGGACCTGCTGAAGCTCGTGGCTCTCGATTTGAGCACCGCGACGAAGGAAGGGTGAGGGATGAGCTATTTTGAATGGCGCCCTTATGTGCCGGTGGCCGAGAAACGGCGGCAGGCGCAGCGCAAGCTGGCAAAGCTCAAGAAGCGAGGGCAATCCGTCGCTCCCGTGACGATCGAGGGCCGCACGATTGCCAAGAGTTTCTGGGGCAAGTCCTGGTGCACCAACCTCGAGTGCTATAGCGACTTCGAGACTCGGATGCCGCGCGGCCGAACCTGTGTCCGCAACGGCTCTGTCCTTGACCTGCAAATCGCCAAGGGCGAGGTCGCAGCGATGGTCGCAGGTTCTTCGCTCTACAAGGTCAAGATCACCGTTGCGCCGGTCACAGCCGCGCGCTGGAAGGCCATCTGCCGGGATTGCGCAGGAGAGATCAACTCCGTAGTTGAACTCCTTCAAGGCCGCCTGGCCAAAGGCGTCATGGACCGCGTCTGCCGGCTGGGCGACGGCCTTTTCCCATCGCCCGAGGAAATCAAGCTGTCTTGCAGCTGTCCCGACTGGGCCGATATGTGCAAGCACGTTGCGGCGACGCTCTATGGCGTTGGCGCCAGGCTCGACGAAAGGCCTCAACTTCTCTTCGAACTGCGCGGCGTCGACGAACATGAATTGCTTGCCAATGCCGGGCAAGATCTTGCGCTAACACGAGCAGCGCCCGGCGCGGCGAAAATACTCGATAACAGCGATGTCGCAGCGCTGTTCGGGTTGGAAATGGCCGAACCCGCTGTTCCTGATGCTGCCGTTCCCACCGCCCCAAAACGGCATCCGCGTTCGGGCACGTCGAGAGCAAGCAAGACGCAGGTCGTGAAAAAGGCTGCCGTGAAAAAGAAAAGTAACCCACCCCGTGCAACGCGGACCAAGTCGGGGGACAAAATGGCAAGTCCAGCCGGCGCCACGAAGGGAGGCGCGCGACCTCGGCATTTTGCCTAACGTATCCCGTCGACTTGCAGCACTACAAGGGACCCGCTGTCCCAGGGCAATATCTGCCCTGCCAGCACCGCAACGAGGTTCGTGGAGCGATGAACCGGAAGAACCGGACCGTACTCGCCGATCGTGTTGTCCGGGCCGCGGAGGCGGCGCTTGCTGCCCAAGGTTATGTGAGCCTCGTCGACGTGTTCGTCGGGATCGGCTGGCTTGACGTCGGGACGGTGGAACAGTGGCGGCGCGGTCTGATCGATTGCCTTGAGCGTGCTATGCAGACCAGCCTGTCGCGTATCTTGGAAGCGTTGAAGCTGTTCCAATCCTGGGCCACCGGCAAAGGCTTGTCCCCAAGCCCGACGGACTATGTTGCGCGTGCAGCGCAACGCCAGACGCTGCGCTTCAGCCGAAGCGGAGACCCTGCGGTCGAGGCGCTGTACCGGACTCATTGGGTTTCGCAAGAGCTTTCCGAGAAGAAACGCGAAAGCTTGGCAGAAAAAGTAAGCCGAGCCCCTGATTTGGTGGTGGTCCAGCCGTTGAACCGCGAATGGACGTGCCACCGATGTGGCGGTGCCGGAAATCTGTTGATGATGGAAAATTCGGGCCCGGCATGCCTGCGCTGCGTTGGCCTCGATGATCTAGAGTTCTTGCCGGCGGGTGACGCGCTGCTCTCGCGGCGGGTGAAGGCGAAAAGTACGAAATGCGCTGTTGTCGTGCGCTTCAGCCGGAGCCGTCGCCGCTACGAACGACAAGGTCTGTTAGTCGAGCCGCAGGCCCTGGCGGAAGTGCAGCGCGACCTCGTAGCGCGGCGACGCGAGTGACGTCTGCGGGAGACCATGCTCGACCAAAGTCCACCTTCCCTGCCGCATCAAACGAACGATGCTTCGATCGACGCCGTGCAACCCAAAGGTCAAAAACCGTCGCGGAGCGCCCAGCCTTGCTCAAAGAAAAAAATTATGTAGTTATTTCAATCACATATGGGTTCGCAATTTTATACTGAATGGCGCACCATTAAGCTCGGTCCGGCCCTAGCCAGAGGACTTTCCGAGTGAAAGCTCGTCCCGGCGTAGCCCGTAGGGCGCAGCCGGATGGTTCGATCCCTTGAAATAACAATTGATCGAACAGTTCAAAAAAAGTGGGGATATCTCCAAAAAGTCGCTTGATTTCCCATCTTTCTTTTTGCCCGGGGAACTTGATGGGTAAGAGCAGATGACTGATCAACAACTGGCACTGCAGGCGATTAACGAAGCGCAACTCATACTGGAAGACTACCTTCGGCCCCGGCCGCACAACAATGAGCGCGTCCTCGACAGGTTGGTGGAAGTTCTCGAACGCCCTGATTTGGTAGTCGCTGTAAGCCGATTGCAGCAGCGCAGCAGTTTTTCAGGGCGCGAATGAGCAAACCGGCATCAATCGCGTTGGTCGCCGGGATTGCGGCGCTCCTGTCCGCCGGGATGCCCGATGCGCAGGCCAAGCAACCATGCAGCGCCGCGATGCCATCAAATCCGCACGGGCGCTGGTGGTCCTATCGTCTGATCGATGGACGAAAGTGCTGGTACGAAGGCAAGGCCATGCTTTCGAAATCGTTGCTGGAATGGCCCGGGGAGGCATCCGCGCAACCCGAGTCCAACGGACCAGTTACAGGCGCAGTCACTCGAAGGCCTGGCAATCCCTTAGACGCGGAAGCCCGGTCGATGAAGGACGCTGATACCTTCGAAGCGCGATGGCGGGAAAGGGTGGAAATACATTAGGCGTTGCCGCCGAAGGAAGTCTCGAGCAACCGGTTGTTGACCACTCGCGAGCAGCGCTTGTTTTTAAAGCGGCGGAAACCGGCAAATGCGAACAGCTGCAGAATTCAATCTCTATTACGCGACCCCTGATCCCTGGCATATTTCCCACGCGCGATTCAGGGACAAGGTCTTGCGCCGACGGCTGAAGCGGTTGATCCGGGGCAAATCCGTTCTTGAACTCGGTTGCGGTGAAGGCCACTTGACCGATGCCGTTTTTGACAAGGCACGATCCGTCGTTGGCATCGACATAAGCGACGTGGCAATTGCTCGCGCTAAATCGCTGAACCTGCCAAATGCCAGATTTGAATGCGCTGATTTTTTACAAAAGTCATTCGAGGGTTACGACGTGATCACAGCCATCGAATGCGTCTACTATCTGTCCTTCCAGGAGCGGGAAGTTTTTCTGAAGAAAGTTGCCAAGGAACACCCCGGCAAAATACTTCTGCTTTCGGGTCCGATCGTCGACTACAGAAGACACTTCAGTCATAGGCGATTGATGATCGAGTTCACGGCGCTCGGGTTTGCTCCCCTTAAATTCTCCAACCTTTCCGTTTATTGGTATCCGCCTTCATCCAGAATTGTCGCTAACCTGATCAAGCTGCCGCTTGCATACGCCTTGCTTGACTGGTTGCCGGAGGCGATGATCTATCAAAGGCTATACGTGCTTCGAGCACCGAACCGCCCCTGACCCGGATATTCGACGGCCCGAAGCAGCCTCGCGCAAATGACCGCCTAAAGCTCGCCCGCACCATTCGGTAAGCTATCGATCAGACGGGGGTATCCAGAACCCGCCCCTGGGCACCATTAAGCGTGGCCGGCCCCGCCGTATTCAGAGGACTCGCCGAGTGAAAAGCTCGTCCCGGCGTAGCCCGTTGGGCGATGCCGGGTGGTTCGATCCCGCCCCTGGGCACCAATTTTGAACAGATTTGCGAACCACGGGCGTGGGGTGGCCTTTGGGCCGAACGTTGACCGGATGTTATCGTTCGAGCCAACGATTCGAATTTCGTTCTCCGAAACAATCGCCACGCCCGTTCAGCCTTTCTGCGATCTTCTTCGTTCCCCGCGGGCCGCTGCTGCCATCACGGTTCCTGGCCAGATCGAAGACGCGGATCACGATCTCCGCTTCGATCGGCTCGATGGCGAGTTTCTTCTTCTGCTTATTGTTGATTGGCGTCGACAGCTTTTTAGTCAAAAGGAACGATGCCGCCATCAGAACCAGGCTTCGCGCCGCATCGACTCCCGGGATTGGCAGATATAAATTGTCAATCTGTCCCTCCACTCGGGAGATGCGCTGTGGCACAGAATAGGTTGGCCGCTGTCAACCGCCGAGCGACCCACGTCTGGCCGAGGCTTGCTGCGCTGGCCATCGCTGCATGCCTATCGCTTCTGCCATGGCATCAAGCCGCTGCGCTCGAACAAGTTTCCCTGCAGCTCAAATGGAAGCATCAGTTTCAGTTCGCCGGCTACTATCAGGCGCTTGAGCAGGGATTCTATCGCGACGCCGGTCTCGACGTCGCCATCCGCGAGGGCGGTCCCGATATCGACGTCGCCGAAACGGTTGCCGGCGGCAATGCCGATTTTGGCGTCTGCAACGTCAGCGTCTTGGGCGAATGGGCGAAGGGCCGGCGGCTGGTCGTTCTGGCTGCTATCTTCCAGCACTCCCCGGCCGTCATTCTGGTGCCGCGCCGGGCCGACATCAGCAGCGTGTCGGAATTGCGCGGCCGCACGCTGATGGACACGCCCGGCAGTGACGAGATCGCCGCGATGCTGAAGCGCGCAGGGATTGATTACGCGGCACTCCCGCGCGTCGATCACCACGGCGACCCGCGCGATCTCCTGGCCGGTCGGGCCGACGCGATGGTTGCCTACAGCACCAACGAGCCGTTCGTCCTTGAACAGCTCGGTGCGGCCTACCGTACCTTCTCACCCGCCGCATCCGGGGTCGATTTTTACGGCGATAATCTGTGCACTTCAGAGGCGGAGGCGAAAGCCCACCCGGACCGGGTCGAGGCTTTCAGGGTGGCTACCATAAAGGGATGGGCCTACGCCTTGGCGCACAAGGAGCCGACCGTCGACCTGATCCTCAGGAGCTATTCGCAAAAGAAGAGCCGCGAAGCGCTGCTGTTTGAGGCAGAGCACACAGCGACGCTGGTTGGCCGCGACCCCGATCGGATCGGCGAGCAAGATCCCGCGCGCTGGCGGCGCATCGCCGCGACCTACCACAATCTCGGTTTTATCGCCGACGCGACGCTGCCGCAGCCACTGATTTGGGACAGCGAGGACGGCAACCCGCGGCGCTGGCTGCTGTTACTGGCGGTCGGTGTGGCGTTGGCGGCGCTGGTTTGGTTTGCCAACAGGCGTCGTCGCTTCCTGCAGGGTTTGCGGGCCCGGCTGGGCGCGCTTCCGTTTTTCGCCAGGATCGCGCGACCGAGGCTGAGCCTGATCATGTCGTTGCTCTTCATCGGCCTCAGCATTCCGGTTCTCATTTTTATCTTGATCTACAATTACAACAAGAATTCCGCCGGCATGGTGTCGATCCTGAACGATGCGGTCGCGCAGACCAGCCAGGCCGGCGTCGAGCGCACCCAGAACCTGATCGAAAGCACGGAAAGCCCGCTGCGCTTTATCGCCCAGGTGGCCGCCGTCGATCCCGGGTATTTTCGCACCGAGCAAAGCAATGATCTGTTGTACCGGGCCTTGACCTCGGCTGCACATATCGACGCCGTCTATGCCAGCTTCGAGGATGGCTACCATCGCGTGGTTACCCGAATCGACGAGGACCGCAGGCGTAGCGACCCTCGTATTCCGGCGGCTGCGAACTGGCACGCCAGCTACATCGATGCGATCACCTTTGCGCTTTCACGAATCCGCCATCGCAAATTCTTCGATATCTGGCCGCATCTGGTAGGTCAGTACGATGTCCCAACCGACATGGACATAAAGATGTTGCCCGGCTATCAGGCGGCCAAGGTCACCAGGACGCTCGTCGTGACCGAGCCCTCGATCAATCCCGACACCGGTTTTCCCATTCTCTATGTGCGTGTCCCGATCTATCGAGGTGTCGACTTCCTTGGCTGCGCAACGGCCAACATCACCATGGACGTCCTATCGAGCTTTCTCAGCGAGCACCGGGCCAGCGCACACAGCACTACCCTGATCGCGGACCGCAGCGATGGTAAAATTATCGCCTTCCCGAACAAGCAGAAAGGCGTACGCATCAAGGATGGTGTCCTTAGGGTCACAACTCTGGCTGACATCGACGATCCGGACGTGCGTGAGGCTCATCACCAGCACACCCTTGCCGCCCGCGACCGCTTCGTTTTCCGATCGTCAGCAACCGGAGCAGATTTGATCGCAGCCTTCGCTAATTTCCCGGATGGCTTCGGGCAGCCCTGGCAGGTGATTACGCTGACGCCTATCGACGATTTCGTGGGAACGTTGAAGGCGACCAATCGGCTAATGATGGTGATCATCATCGTCCTCACGGTCATCGAGCTGTTCTTCATCTATTTCGCGGCCCGTCGGCTATCGCTGCCCGTCGAAAACGTGTCCCGGCAATTGCAGGAAATCGAAAGTCTGCATTTCGACACACCCGAGGCGCAGCCATCCAATATCCGGGAGATTGCGCGGCTGGAATCCGCGGCCTCTCTGCTGCGGACCTCGCTTAAATCGTTCTCCTCCTTCGTTCCGCTTGACGTGGTCCGCCAGCTCATCAAGTCGGGCATTCCGCTGACCCTCGGCGTCGAGCCACGGCCTCTCACCGTGTTCTTCTCCGACCTTGAGAACTTCTCCAGCCATTCCGAGCGTCTCGCGCCCAATGACCTTCTGATTCAGATCTCGACCTATCTCGAGGAAGTTTCCGGCGCGATCTCCGAGGAGGGCGGAACCATCGACAAGTTCATCGGCGACGGCGTCATGGCATTCTGGAATGCTCCGGTTCTGCGCCCCGACCATGTTCTTCGCGCGTGCGCGGGCGCCTTGCGCGCGTCACGGCGCATGGAGCGCGTCAACGATACCTGGGAGGCCGAAGGACGACCGCGAATCCGAATCCGGATTGGACTGAATTGCGCCACCGTCCTGGTTGGCAACGTCGGCTCGTCAACCCGGCTGAGCTACACCGCGCTGGGCGACGGCGTAAACGTCGCCGCGCGGCTCGAAGGCATCAACAAGCTGTTTGGCACCACGATCTGCATCAGCGACAGCGTGTACGATCAGGCAAAGGCCGACATACTCGTCCGGCCGCTCAAGCGCGTTCAGGTGAAGGGCCGCAAGAGCGAGTTCATGATCTATGAACTGCTCGCTTTTCGCGCCAGTAACGATCCGGACCTGAGGGTCCGTGATCGGGACGAGGAACTGAGTGCGATGACCTGGCTTGCCTCGCAAAAGTTCGAGGCCGGAGATTTTGCTGCGGCGAAGCGAGCCTATGAGGCTCTCCTGGAAAGCTTTCCCGGCGATTCCGTGGCCAAGCTCATGCTGAAAGAATGCGAGGAGCACGCGGTTTCCCAGAGAAAGTCGGTTAGTAGTCAATGATGCGATCAGTTTCGCGGCCGATCGCTTTCGGGAAGGCGAAGGAGCGATGCCACGATAGAATTCCCTCGCGTTGTCTGATGACTTCGTTGTCGAACGCGGCATCGTGGGCGGTCTCGCCATACATTCCTGCAGGTTCTAATGACATGAGGGCGGTGACAGTGCACTCAATTAATTCGGCTCGTTTCTGAAAAAGAGCGACTCATCAATTGAGTGCACAATCCCCAAATTGAATCCGTCACGCTGGCGCGTCTTGACATAGATACCCGCCAGGCAAAGACTCGGATTCAGAAGGCAAGGTTTGTGCGCACTGACAGGGAGTTCTTGCCGTGACCACGGTGCAGTTGAACGACAAGGCCGCTGATACCGGGGCTGGCGATCCGTCTCTCTCCGGAATGATCCGGATTCCGGGCGGCACCTTTCGCATGGGATCGGACAAGCATTATCCCGAGGAGGCGCCGGTTCATCGCGTCACCGTCGACTCGTTTTTCATCGACCCCACGCCGGTGACGAACCGGCAATTCAAGGAGTTCGTGAAAGCGACCGGCCATGTCACCTTTGCCCAGATACGGCCCGATCCCAAGGATTATCCGGGGGCCTTGCCGCACATGCTTTACGCGGGCTCGCTGGTGTTTTCGCCGCCCGCGCGTCCGGTCGACCTGCGCAATTGGGGAGAGTGGTGGACCTTTTTGAAAGGCGCCGACTGGCGGCATCCCTACGGTTCGAAGAGCAACATCAACAATCTCGATAGCCATCCCGTGGTGCACATCTCGTTTGCCGATGCGTTGGCCTATGCGCGCTGGGCCGGCAAGGATCTGCCGACCGAAGCCGAGTGGGAATACGCGGCGCGGGGCGGACTCGACGGCGCCGAATACGCCTGGGGCGATGAGTTCACGCCCGGCGGCACGCATCGGGCCAATACGTGGCAGGGCGAATTTCCGCGGCAAAATCTGGGCGAAGATGGCTACGAGCGGACCTCGCCGGTCACGACGTTTCTGCCGAACGGCTACGGTGTCTACGACATGATCGGAAATGTCTGGGAATGGACCGCGGACTGGTACACGCAGAAGCACGATGCCGACGCGCCGAAGGCCTGCTGCATTCCGGAAAATCCGCGCGGCGGTGCCGAGGCAGGCAGCTACGATCCGCGCCAGCCCAACATCAAGATTCCCCGCAAGGTAATCAAGGGCGGCTCGCATCTGTGTGCGCCGAACTACTGCCGCCGTTACCGGCCTGCCGCCCGGCACGCCGAAGCGGTCGACACCTCGACGAGCCACCTCGGATTTCGCTGCGTGGTCCGGCGCTGACAACGGGGACGTGAGGGAAATGGCCGAGAAAGCGGAGGCAGCGAGCCACAAAGCCCCGCGTCGGTCGCCTCAACCGAAGACGATGCCAATCCGCTTTTCCCTGCGCCAAATGACCTGGCAATGCCGAATGAGGTGGTCAGCGGAGATGACGAGCTCAAATGCCGGCGGGATGCCAACCTGGTTCTCAACCTCAAGGGCGGCGCCGGTATCCGAGAGATTTCGGACGAGACAATCGATTCCTGCACCGTTGAACGTGATTGATCCGGCCTTCAGCGTCCGGCGACGGTCGTTGTTTCGCTTGCTCTCCATCCAAATGTCTCCTTTCACCCGCAAGCTCCTGCGCCGGCCGGGCCGGGAGTCCGCCATCTGTCGCGAATGCGGTAACCAGCAGCAGTTCACGCATTGTTGCGATCGACCGGGCCGCTGTTCACGGACCGCGTCAATATGACGTGGAACCCTTGAAGAATACCTGTATAATAGGTTTGTCGATTCTGCTACTTTCGCGAGCAATGATTGGTCTGTCGATATTGATGTACCTATAAAATTGGAGCGTTCGCTGCTTTGCACTTTGATGCGTTGATTTGAGGCAGGAGAATATTTCAAGATCGTTATCCAGCGTTCTGGCCGCGCGGTTCACGGATGCCAGCAACCCTTCATTCTCATCGGGAGGACTCCGGGCAAAGAGTTCTGGCCAAACCTGGCGTGAAATTCGGCGAGCCGATAAGGCTCATTCTGCGGTTCTAATCGTTCTCGGAATTGTTCAGGGGAATTGAGATGAACAGGCACCATCCATTGAACGTACCGATCGAGATCGTGCGCACGATCGTCGCCATTTCGGAGACAGGAAGCTTGTCGAAGGCGGCGGAAAGGCTTGGCCTCAGCCAACCGGCCGTCAGTTCCCAAATAAAACGCATCCAACACCTGCTTGGAGGGCAGGTCTTTACAAGGACCGCCAACGGCACCACTCCGACAGCCTTGGGCAAGCTGGTCCTCAGCCAGGCACGCAAGATGCTGGAAGCCAATGACCAGATGTTACGTCTCGGAGGCTCCGCGGATGGCCCTCAACCGGTACGAGTCGGGATCAGTACGCTATTTGTGAAGCAGTTCTTTCAGCACCAGAATGCGGAGACCCTGGCGGACGTTGTCGTCCACGCTGACAATTCGGCTGGAATCAGCCGGGGTCTCGTCGAAGGCTACATCGACATTGCGTGCACCTATGAAAACGCCGAAACCGCGGAAGCCATCCGCGCAACCGTCGTCCATGAGCGCCTTGAGAGTTTCGTCTGGGTTCGTTCAAAGGATTTCGTCCTGCGGCCGGGGGCGCCGATTCCAATTTTGACGTGGCCGGGCGATGACTTGATGATTGCCAGCCTGACGCGTCTTGGCATGTCCTACAAAATCGTCTTTAGCAGCCCCGACATTCACTCCAAGCTGGCGGCGCTTGAGGCCGGTATTGGGGTCTCCGCTCTGCCGGCCCGCCTGATTCCGCCATCGCTGATGCAAGCCAAAGAGTATTACCTTCCGGAACTCCGCCCGGTCAAAGTGTTGCTGTGCGCTCGACCGGAAATCGATGCGGCGCGATCCGCCAGGCTTCTGGAGCTGTTGTCTTCCCTGTTCTTCAAGAGTCCCTAAGAGCCGTATCCGTTCCGATGGAATCGGAACGGGGCTCTGGATTTTTGATTTGACGCGTTTTCTTGACGCGAACCGGTTTCCACCCGCGGATCGAGTCCGCGGGCATGCTTCGCTGGAAAACGCTCTAGCGGACCGCTCAGGAAATATCGGTCAGGGTTTGGCCCATGCGGTGAAATTACCTTCACCTGCTGCCATTCAGTCTTGGCTTGCTGTCCGGAGAACGGTGTCGATCCGAATCTTTCCGATCGGCTGCGTATACCGGTGATTTCTATGACTACATCAATTCTGATTTGTTCATAGAGATTGTTCGGAGGCCGTGATCCGGAAACGATAGTCCTAATCCAATCTTCATCGATAAGTTGTTAACCATATAACGGTCGTCGTTGTTGCGATCCGGTGATCGCCGTCCCGCTCCGAGCGTTTAGAAATGAATACGCCGTCCGAATCGAACTCCTGGGTGAAAAGGTGGCCTTGCTCGTCGCCATCGGTCTTCTTGATTCGCCTTTTCGCCTGTCTTCTGGCTGGAGAGCCCGTGGTGGCTCAGGCCGGGACTTCAACGGCGGTCCTGAGCGTGTCGATCGTCATCACTGCCTCCTGCACGATCAATCCGGCGACGCTCACCTTTGCGCCCACGCCCGGCACCAGCCTGGTCACGACAGCCGTCAACGGAAGTTCGACGGTATTGGTTACGTGCACCAGTGGAAGCCCCTACTCGATTGCGATGGACAACGGCTCAAACGCATCCGGCAGCCAACGTCGAATGAACAGCGGATCCAATTTTCTCAGCTACGATCTGTATGTTGACGCGGCGCACACATTGCCCTGGTCCACGGCCACCGGCGCCGGCACCTGTACGACAACCGGTGACTGCTACCTCGGCACCGGCAACGGCTCGGCCCAGTCCATCAACATTTATGGCGTTGTTCCAGTGACCGCAACGGCGCCTCCGGCCGGCACTTACACCGACACGGTTACGATGACGATTACGTTCTGACAACGGCAATATACGTTCGAAAATTATCCACGTGGCGATCGAGTAATTCAATCTCGCCTCCTACAGAAGAGAGAGAACATGACGGTCCGTAGCGCACTCCTATGGGTGATCGTGGGGGTATGCGTCAGTCCCTGGCCCGCCTTGGCGGCCCAGCTCCAGGTCGAACCGGTATTGCTGGAGCTCAGCGCGCCTACCGCGGCCGGTGTTCTGACCCTGCGCAACAACGATGACGTGGAGGCGGTCGTGCAGACGCGGGTAGTCCGCTGGTCTCAGTCAAACGGCAGTGACGTGCTCGAGCCGGCAACCGATGTCGTGGCGTCTCCGCCGTCCGTAACGTTGGCACCGCACTCCGACTACGTGGTGCGGGTAGTCCGTGTATCAAAGCAGCCGGTGAGAGAGGAGGAGAGCTACAGGGTCATTGTAGATCAGTTGCCGACCACCCTGGCGCAACAGAACCGGTCCGTAAATGTCCTGATACGGCAGTCGATTCCGGTGTTCTTCCGGATACGCAATCTTCGACCGGCCAGTGTCTCCTGGACGGTGAGGCGTGAGGTGAAGAAGCTGGTTTTGACCGCAAGCAACGCCGGGAGCGAGCATCTGCGGCTTGCGTCGTTGCGACTTCGTAACTCGGCGGGGATGACGATCTCATACGGAAATGGCCTCGCAGGTTACGTGCTCGGTCAGTCCACCAAAAGCTGGATATTGCCGGACCGCCCAGCTGGCTTTGAGATCAAGGGATCGATCTCGATTGCGGCGGAGAGCGACAAGGGTCCAGTGAGCGCGATCGCCCGGTCGTCAGATGGTCCGCAATAGGAGAACAGCCGCTTTCCTGCTGGCCATGGCCGCTGCCGTATTCTTCCCAGACCGCTCGCGCGCGGATCAGGAGCGGAAGAGCCTGCAGTTGGACGTCGTTATCAACGATGCTCCGATCAAGATGATCGCGAGCTTCGTCCTGCTTGAACAGAATCGAATCGGGACTACGCCGGAGGAACTGGAGGAAATAGGCCTCTGCCTGGAACGGCCTCGCAATCCGGACGAGATTGTCCTGCTCGATGAAATTCCAACCGTGTCCTACGTCTATCTGGAACGAATTCAAACCATTCGAATCACGGTGGATAACCGATACCGCAAGGGTCAAATGCTGGACTTGAGCGGGGCAACCACCGTATCGCCGGTTCGAACCCAGGCGGCCTGGGGAGCCGTCCTGAACTACGATTTATTGGGCACGTCCGCCAACGCTCGCAGCCTTTCCGTCTTCAGCGGTAGTTCGCTCACGCTCGATGGCCGGGTGTTTTCTCCCTACGGCACCTTGCAACAATCGGCCATCGTTCGTTCCGGTCTCCAGCAGTCGACCGAGGTCGTCAGGCTCGACACCGTATTTCGCTATTCCGATCAGCAGAGAATGGTCACGTATGCCGCCGGTGATGTCATCAATGGCGGCCTCGCATGGTCGCGCCCGGTCCGGATCGGTGGGCTCCAGGCCCAAAGCAATTTTTCGCTGCGACCGGACCTCATCACGATGCCGCTTCCATCCCTGGGAGGCAGCGCGGCGGTGCCATCGACGGTAGACGTTTATGTCAACAACATGAAAACGTTTACCCAGGAGGTGGCGGCGGGTCCCTTCAGCGTCAAAAACGTTCCGCTGATTTCCGGCTCCGGCAACGCCGAGCTGGTCATCCGCGATTCCGCGGGCCATGAGACAAGATCGGTATCGCCGTTTTATGCGTCCGCCAGCCTGTTGTCGCCGGGATTAACGGCATGGTCGATAGAGGCCGGCTTGCCTCGACTGTCCTATGGCTCCAGTTCGGATGTCTATCTGGGTTCGCCGATCGGATCGGCAACGCTGCGGCGGGGGATATTCGACTGGATGACGCTGGAGGGGCACGCCGAGGCCGCGGCCGGGCTTGCCGACGGCGGTGTCGGTGCGGTTGTCAGAACGGGAAACTTCGGAGTGGCGGGCGCCGCCCTCTCGGCGAGCACCGGCAACCGAAATTCGGGACTTCAGGCGTATTTGTCCTACGAGACCCGCCTGTTTGGTCTCAACATCTCGGCGAGTTCTCAACGCACATTCGGGTCGTACGAAGATCTGGCTTCGACGACCGCCCGGCTGTCATTTTCCGCCGCCAACCAGTTGCAGGCGCTTTCCGGGCTTTCCTATTCACTGTCACCCAACTTCCTCGCGCCGTTTGCAGCTTCCAACGCCACCGCGGCGGCGAATTCGCAGATCTACACCAGTGTCCGAGCACCGCTTGCACTCGACCGGGTGACCTTCAGCGCGCCATTGGCATTCGACGAAAAATCGAATGTGAGCATGAGCTTCATTCACTTGCTGGATTGTCTGGGAAATCGTTCAGACATCGTGACGGGCACGTTCACACGCTCATTACCGTTCAGTGCATCTGGTTTTGCGACGATATTCCACGATTTTGGCAGCGGGAAGAATACCGGGATCTTTGCCGGCGTGACCATTCCATTGGGCCCGTCGGCTTCCATCTCGTCCGGAATTGCCAAAGGACAAGGCGGCATGACCGCGAGCATCGACGCCGTGCAATCCCCCGGACTCGAACCCGGCAGCTATGGTTGGCGCCTGCACGCCGCCCAGGGAGCTGTGATTGATCGTCAGGCGTCCGTGTCTTACCGATCGAACTATGGCACCGTTCAGGCAGGTGTCAGCGAGACGAATTCCAGCAGCAGCGCCGCGCTGGAATTGCGAGGTTCGATCACGACGATGGACGGTGGCGTATTCCTTTCCAACTGGATCGACGACGGGTTTGCGGTGGTCAACGTCGGAGTTCCGGGGGTGGCGGTGCTGCACGAGAACCGCCCCGCTGGGGTGACCGATTCCCAGGGAATGCTGCTGCTGCCTTCGCTTCGAGCCTACCAGAGAAACAAGATCGAGATCGACCCGGTCAACCTCCCTGTCGATGCCGAGATCGAGAGCACGCACGAGGTTGTAACCCCGGCCGATCGCGCCGGCGCACTGGTCAAGTTTCAGGTTCGCAGCGACAATTCGTCCGCACTTGTAACCTTCGTCAGGGCCGACGGAAGCTTTGTACCCGCGGGAGCCAGGGGCCGCATCGACGGCGGCAGCGGATTCGTCGTGGGTTATGACGGCCAGGCTTTCATCAGGAATCTCGCGGAAACCAATCGCGCCTCGATCGAGACGGTTGCGGGCTTCTGCAGTGCGACGTTCGCATTTGCCGCAAGACCAGGCGAACAGGTCCAGATCGCGCCGGTTGCGTGCCGCTGATGTCGATTGCCGGCCATCGCTGCGCGCAGGGCCGAGAGCGTTTTCCAGCGAAGCATGCCCGCGGACTTGATCCGCGGGTGGAAACCGGTTCGCGTCAAGAAAACGCGTCAAATCAAAAAGCTGGAGCCCCGTTCCGATTTTATCGGAACGGAAGAGGCTCTAGAACGTGATCGTTGCGATCACGGCGTCGGTGTAGGTCCCGACCGGGGGCGCGACCTGGGGAGGCACGCGCCCGTAAACTGTTACGCTCTGGTTGGAGCCTGTGCCCGTGCCAAGCACGCACGTACCGCCTCCATTTGTGCAACCCGATGCTGAGGTCGTTGTGCTCCAGGCCGTCGAGCGTGCGGCATCCGTATAGAGGCCGTACTTAACGTAATTCGATGCGCCGTTCAGCATTCTGCGCTGAGCGCCGCTCGCGTTGGCTCCGCTGTCCAGACCAATCGAATAGGGGGTTGTGTTGGTGCATTGAACGGTGACCGTTCCGACGGCGTCGACGTTCGATGTCAGCAGCGATGCGCTGCCAAAGTTGAGGGGCGTTGCCGACAAATGACAATTTGCCGGGATGGTCGCGAGCCAGGGAGATGACCCTGCGTTGACGAAGTTTCCCGGATTGGCCGAACAGTTTGGGCTGGTGAGTAGATACGCACTGCCTGCAAGGGCGGGCGAGGCCGTGTTCCAGGTGTATGTTCCTGGAATCGCCGTTTGCTGTCCGGCTTTGAGCCGGCCGTAAACCGTGAAGGTCTGGGAAGCGCTGGACAAGAGTGGAATAGTCAAATTGAAACTCACACCTCCCGTACCGTATTGCGAGGTCCCATAGCCCCACGAGCCCCAAACCTGGGTCCGCGCGGCGTCAGAGTAGAGTTCGTGCTGTATCGTGTTGGCTCCGCTTCCCATATAGCGGATGGAGGAATTGCTGTTGGGCGAACCCTGGTCGAATTGGATGCACACGTTGTAGGTGCACCCCAACAGGCAGCCCGAGCAATTGACGGTGAACGACGACGTCGTATCGACCGAACTTCCTGACAGAATATCAACGGAACCGTAGTTTCCCGAGGCGGCAGAGACCGAACAGCTCTGTGCGTCGGCGCGAACCGCGAACATCATCATCACAGCAAGAAATGCCCAGGTGGCCGCGCAAGACCGGATGGTTCGCACCAGATTGAGATGCCGGATGGCTGCTGGCGCAACCCGTGCGCTCACAGTTGAAGAAGGCTCTCCTGAAAGCTCTCCGGATTTTGCGCGGTGTCGCATTGAAGGAGACGATCCGGATTTTGGAGAGCGGAATGGGTAGTGGTCGCCAACGCAGGATATCTGAGTCGGCAGTTTGGCGTGACCCGTCGTCAATATCTATGTCCATATCAATTTTGATCTAGTCAGAAGAACCTTTCGTTCCACCCAAATTCGGCATGGTCGGCATATAGCCGATCTTCATCCTGCTTTGCGAAACTCGCCCAAGGGTTGAAATTCGAGTTGCCAAGGCGGTATTTCTTGTGTCCACGGATCGCGGTAAGAGTGGGGCTGAGTTCGTTCGGCGTAAGCCCAGGCCGCGCGTGCGAGCGATTTGCGATGCGCTCGTGTTGGCGATTTTGCTGATGGCCGCGCCGACATGGTGTCGGGCCCAGAATGCGGCACCCCTGATTGCGGCACCGAGTCAGTTGACGCCGCAAAGCCTTCGCCCCGATTCCACTTCGCGAGATCAGGGCGTTGCCTTGCCCGGGCAGCCTGCTTTGACGCCGCCGGCCGGTTCCGAGGACCTTCACGTCCTGGTTGGCGATGTACGCGTGGATGGCGCGTTTGCCGAACTTGGCCCGCTGATCGCGGCATATGTCCGTGAAATTACGGGTAGTCGGGTTTCCGTCACGCAGATCTACGCGCTAGCGAGGTCGATCGAGCAGGCCTACGCCAGCGCCGGATACTCATTGGCCCGGGTACTCGTCCCTCCGCAAAACCTCGTCGATCGGGGCACGCTGGTCATCGTCGTTGTCGACGGCTTCATCGAGAGCGTCGATGTCGCGGGCGTTCCGGAACGGCTTCGCTTCGAAGTCGCGGCGCGCCTCAACTCGCTGATTGGCCGTCGACACCTCAAACGGGAAGTCATCGAGCGCGCACTGCTGATCGCCGGCGATATACCCGGCCTCAAATTGCGAAGCGCGCTGACGCGCGGCGCGAGCGACGGCGGCACCCGGCTGGTTCTTGAAGGCGAGCATCGCCTCGTGACCGGTTCGCTTGGCACTGACGACCGGCTCACGCAATCGCTTGGGACCTGGCAGTTGCGGGGTACCATCGCGGTCAACAGCGCACTCGGTCTCGGCGAGCAGATCTATGCCTCGGTCGGTTCGGGCGCCGACCTCAGGGCGGCGGTCGCGGGCTCTTCGCCGCTCACGGTCGTCGGCGGCGGCGCGGTCATTCCAGTGGGCACCGAAGGCATCACCCTTAATCCGGAATATACCCGCTCCACCACGCAGACGCCGCAGGCACCGGGAGTGCCGGCTTCGCTCGGAACATTCGAGCGCTTCGCGGTGCGGATGCGCGACCCGGTGATCTGGACCCGCAGTTCCTCCCTGAACGTCAATTTGTCGATTGAGTACATCACGCAGCAGGTGCTGGCACCGGCCTTCGGCGTCGCACTCAACAATGACCGTTACGTCGTTGCCAGGCTGGGGCCGGACTACGCAACGTCCCTGCCGTGGGGAGCCGGGCTGCAGCTGGCCGTCAATCTCTCCCAGGGTCTCGGCGGTCGCACCGAGGCCGATGCCGTTGCGTCCGGTGTCCCGTTGTCGCGGCTGGGAGCCGGACCGGATTTTACCAAGATCACCGGGAATGTTCGCGTTTCCCAGCCGCTGCCGAACGATATCCGCTTCGATCTGATGGGATCGGGGCAGCTGTCGCTCGGCAAGCCGATGTTGCGTTCCGAGCAGTTTTTGCTTGATGGCATGGATGCGGTCTCCGGCTTTGCGGCCGGAACGTTGAGCGTCGATCAGGGCGCAACACTTCGCGGCGAACTGGTGCGCCCGTTCGGTGCGCGGTTCGACGCCGTTGTCGCAACCGTCTCGCCGTATTTGTTCGGTTCGATCGGACGCGGGCGTGAGTTTAGCGTCACCAGTGTCGAGCAATCGATCATCAACGCCGGGGCGATCGGACTTGGCGCGCGCAGCAGCGTCGATGCCGCGGCCGGCTTACCCGGTCTGAGCTTCGGTCTCGAGTTGGCACGGCGGTTCAGCGATGTACCGGGTTGGCGCCAGGGCTGGCGCGGCAACGTGAACGCCATGGTGACATTCTGATGGGTCGCGCGTCGAAACTACTTCGTCGGTATGTCCGTGGGCCGCTCTTGCTCGGCGCGTCGCTGGCGGTGGGCGATTGGCTTTTTGCGCCCTGCAATTGGAACGCCGCGCTGGCGCAAAATATTCTTCCCCAGGGAGGCGCGGTCGTTTCAGGTCAGGCCAGGATTGGCGCGACGTCGGGGGGCGGACTTGCGATCGTTCAAAATTCGTCGAGAGCCGTCATCGACTGGAACAGCTTTTCGGTGGGTCCGACCAACAGCGTGAATTTCCTGCAGCCGAGTTCGTCGTCGGCGATTCTCAACCGGGTGACAGGCTCGACGCCTTCGACCATCGCAGGTCGAGTCACCGCAAACGGCCAGGTCTTCCTGGTCAATCCCAACGGCATTGCCATTACATCGACCGGTTCGGTGCGGGTCGGCGGCGGATTTGTCGCTTCTACGCTCGACATCAGAGATGCCGACTTCAATGCGGGCAACCTCAACTTCAACGGTCGGGGCGCCTCGGCGAGCGTCAGCAGTGCCGGCGTCATATCGGGCGCCCCGGGTGGATTTGTCGGCCTCATCGGCGGCACGGTGTCCAATGCAGGTACGATAACCGTGCCGCTCGGCAAGGTCGGCCTGGGCTCCGGCGAGCGGGCCACGGTCGATCCGACCGGTGACGGCTTCCTGCAGATCATCATTCCTACCGGCGCCGTTGCGACCGATGGGCGCGCGCTGGTCGATGTCGCCGGTCGCATCAAGGCCGCGGGTGGAAGTATCGAGATCAAGGCTGCCACGGTGCAACAGGCCGTGCGCGACGCCGTCAATATCTCCGGCACGTTGTCGGCGCGATCGGTTTCGGGCCGCAACGGCAGCATCGTGCTTGGGGGCGGCGCGGGCGGAAATGTCGTCGTGTCGGGAACGCTGTCGGCGACCGGTGGCCGTCGCGGCAAGGGTGGCGCCATCACCGTCACCGGCCGCAACATCGGACTGAGGGGCGCAACCCTTGACGTTTCCGGCGGCAGCGGCGGCGGCACGGTACAGATCGGCGGCGGCCCGCGCGGGCAAGGCGGTTTGCTGACTGCCGAGACCACCACGGTCGACCGGAACACCACGATCAAGGCCGATGCAACTGTCGACGGCAACGGCGGCAACGTTACGGTCTGGGCCGACGGCACCACCACGTTTGGCGGGTTCATCACGGCGCGCGGCGGTCCGCGGCGCGGCGATGGTGGTCAGGCTGAAGTGTCCGGAAAAACGACGCTCGACTTGACCGGCGACTACAGCAAAACGCCGCTTGCCAATCTCTCGGCCAGCAACGGAAAAGCCGGAACCATCCTGTTCGATCCCGGAACGGTGGATATCATCGACCAGACCAGCCTGTCCGGCAACAAGGCGCTCAACGGCCCCGATACATTTACCGCGCAATTTCTTTCCGGCCAGCTCGCATCCGCCAACGTGACGATCGACACCAACAACGCAACCGGTGCGAACGGTACCGCGGGTGACATCAACCTGATGTCCAATGCGCAGATATCTTGGTCCAGCGGCAACAGACTGACGCTCAACGCCGCGCGCGATATCAACTTCGCGGCCGGCGCTTCCATTACCGGTACCGGCGCGGGGGCGGGCCTCACGCTGCGCGCCGATTCCGGCGGCACCGGAATCGGTACCGTCAAATTCGCCGGCGGCTCTCAGGTGAGTCTGCTCTCCGGCGGCGTCGATCTCTACTACAACCCGGCCTCCAACCGGACCGCCGCCAACGGGGGAACGAATCCGGCGGCCGGGACCGTCAACGCGACCAGTTATACCGGCACGCCGGTTGCGGAAACCTGGTCGAATTTCGTCAGCGCGGGGACGTTCAGGCCGTGGATGCTGGCCAACAGCATCTATGACGTTCAGAACGTCAGCAATAACCTCGGCGCCGGCTACGCACTCGGCACCAATATCGACGCCACTGCGACGGCCGGGTGGAATGCCGGTGCTGGCTTCGTGCCGCTCGGCACCAGCAGTGCCGGCTTTGCCGGCACGTTCGATGGACTGGGCCGTCTCATCTCCAACCTCACCATCAATCGCGGCTTGACGAGCGATGTCGGGTTGTTTGGCTACGTCAACGGCGGCTCGATCAGCAACGTCGGCCTGGCAAATGTATCGATAGCCGGATTGAACAATGTCGGCGGTCTCGCCGGTGTCAATTCCGGTGGCAAAATCAATTCGTCCTTTGTCACGGGCACGGTTAGTGGTGGCCTTCTAAGTCTCTTGGGTGGCAATGTCGGCGGGCTTGTCGGTCTGAACGGCGTCGGCGGCAGTATCAGCAATTCCTACGCAACCAGCACGGTTCACACTACTTTGCTTGGTTTGCTTAGCATCTCCGGCGGTCTCGTCGGCACGAACGACGGAAGCATCACGAGTTCCTACGCCACGGGCTCGACTGAGATGCTGCTCTCCACCTCCGGTGGGCTTGTCGGTTCGAACTCGGCCGGCGGAAGCATCAGCCAGTCGTATTTTGATACGCTGACGACCGGGCAGTCCTCCGGCGTCGGCGCGGGCTCTTCGGCCGGCGTCACCGCACTGACGACATCGGTATTCCAGAACGGCTCCTTGCCCGCCGGCCTGACCTCCGCGCTGTGGACCGCGGCCGTCGGACAATATCCTGTCCTGAATTGGCAAGTCCCGGGCGCGCCGCCACCGGTATCAACGACCGTCGTGATCACGGCGACCGACCCGACTTCCGGCAATCCGGTCTACGGCAACGCCAGCCCGGCATTCACCTACAAGGTTACCGATACACTCGGCAACGTGCTGTGCACCTTGAACTGCTCGGCCTATTTCACCGGCGCGCCGCTTGTCGATACCACATTGTCCTCCACCAGCCCCGCAGGCACGTCGGCCCCCGGCTATATCGCGCAGGGAACGCTGACCGCGCAAAGCGGTTATTCGCTCAAGTTCGTCAACGAGGCGCTTACGGTCGCGACCCGTCCACTGACGATCACGGCGTCAAACCAGTCGAAGACCTACGGTGCTGTCGCTGCACTGGGGACGACGGCATTCACGACAAGCGGCCTGGTGAACGGCGACACCGTTACCAACGCGACGCTGGCCAGCTCCGGCTCGAGCGCCACGGCGACGGTCGCGGGCGGGCCCTATGCGATTACGGCTGCGTCCGCGCTCGGCACCGGCCTTTCGAATTACACCATCGGGTATGCCAACGGGCTTCTGACCGTTAACCCGGCGCCGCTCAGCGTCACCGCGCTCGGCGGAAACTCGACCTACGGTTCTTCGCCGTCGAACCCGGGCTTTTCAGCCACCGGTCTGCAGAACGGCGAGAGCGTCAATGTGCTGACCGGCCTCGGCAACTCATTCGGTATCGGCAACGCCAGCAATGCCGGCAGCTACACGCTCAGCGTCACGGGCTCGCTCACCAACACCAACTACGTTGTCGCCAGCACCAACAACGGGACATGGACCGTCGACCCCGCGCAGGTCAGCGTGACGGCACTCGGAGGATCATCCACCTACGGCTCCGCGCCGACCAATCCGGGCCTGTCGGCAACCGGCTTGCAGAACGGCCAGGGCGTCAATGTGCTGACCGGCCTTGGCAACTCGTTCGGTATCGGCAACGCCAGCAATGCCGGCAGCTATACGCTGAGCGTCACGGGCTCGCTCACCAACCCCAACTACGTTGTCGCCAGCACCAACAACGCGACATGGACCGTCGACCCCGCGCAGGTCAGCGTGACGGCACTCGGAGGATCATCCACCTACGGCTCCGCGCCGACCAATCCGGGCCTGTCGGCAACCGGCTTGCAGAACGGCCAGCGCGTCAATGTGCTGACCGGCCTTGGCAACTCGTTCGGTATCGGCAACGCCAGCAATGCCGGCAGCTATACGCTGAGCGTCACGGGCTCGCTTACCAACCCCAACTACGTTGTCGCCAGCACCAACAACGCGACATGGACCGTCAATCCCGCGCTGGTCAGTGTGACGGCGCTCGGCGGATCATCCATCTACGGCTCTTCGCCGACGAATCCGGGCCTGTCGGCTACCGGCCTGCAGAACGGCCAGAGCGTCAACGTGCTGACCGGCCTTGGCAACTCGTTTGGCATCACCAACATCAGCAGCACCGGCGTCCACACGCTAAGCGTCGCCGGTTCGCTGACCAACCCCAACTACATCATCGCAGCCAAAAACACCGGAAGCTGGGCGGTAACTCCGCTTCGGGGCTCTTTGACCGACGGCCCTTCGCCGTCGCTCATCGGTACGTCGGTGAAACCGCCGCCAGACGGCGGCAGTACCAGCGTGCTTGCCGGACTTGGAAATTCTTCCGGCAGCGTCAATACCGGCGCGGGCGGCAACCTCCTCAACAGCAAGCCCGCCGGCGCCGGTCCGCTCGTCAGGCCGCGCGAACCGGTCGTCGGCCCCAACGTCGGACCCCCGACGCTCACCCCGTTACCGGACAACTCATCCGATCCGATCGCAATTCCGTTCGCCGGTCAAACACCGTACATGGCGGCAACGGCAATTCCGTCCGCGAAGGCAACTTGCCCGGGCGGCAATGCAAGGGGATCCGCGGACGCAACGACCGATGCCTTCGGCTATGCCACCGGGATCTCCGCAGACCCGCAAGGGCAACCCTGCGCGGCACCCGCTCCGGAAAAGCAGGCCGGCCTGATTGACTTCGCCCTGTCCAAGCTCAATCGCGGCGCGCTGTTCGAGGCATTGGACCGGGAAATCTCCGACGTGCGAAATTCAGCAATCAATACCCGCGCCGCGCAGGTCACATTGCTCGCCGGCTCCAGCCTTGCGCTAACCGCCGGCTTCGTCGGCTGGCTGCTGCGAGGAGGGGCGTTGGTCAGCGCGCTGCTGTCCTCAATGCCGCTCTGGCGCGGATTCGACCCCCTGGTGGTCGTTCTGCGACCGAGGCGTAAGCAAGCAGGGGATCGGCGGTCCCCGGACGTGGACCGCATGTTCGATCGCACCCACAACTACGCCAGAGACGCTGGATCATGAAGAGATTCGTGACGCCAACACTGCAGATCAGCATCGGGCTGCTGTCGTTGACGATCAGCCTGATCTTCATCGCCTATTCGTTTGGACTGCTTCCAAACGAGGGCCACGCCGCATTGGAGGCGCGGGCGAGAATTTCAGAACATCTCGCGGTTCAGCTTGCCAATCTGGCCAGCCGAAATGACGCCGACGCCATCCAGGAAACAATGGACTCCATCGTTAGCCGCAACAGCGACATCCTGTCGATTGCCATTCGCAAGGCGGACGGCCAGCTGATCGCCCATTCAGGGGATCACGATGTTTATTGGCGCGAGCCGACCGACGAAAAATCCACGCCAACTCACATGCTGGTGCCATTGCGCGACGGCGATGCGCTCCATGGCAGGATCGAGATCGTATTTCGACCGTTCGATACCAGCAAAGATATTTTCGGTTTCCCCCAGGCCATGATGATGTTTGTCGGCTTCATCGGTTTCGCGGGTTTGGCCGGGTATTACTTCATTCTGAAGCGATCACTCCGGGAACTGGATCCCAGCCGTGCGATTCCGGAGCGGGTCAAGGCCGCCTTCGATACCCTTGCCGAAGGCGTGCTGATCCTGGACGAGCAGGAGTTCGTGCTGCTGGCGAATGACGCCTTTATCAAGAACATTTACGCGAGCTCCGAACCGCTGCTCGGCATCGACGTCAACAAGTTCCCGTGGGCGCCGGCGGACGAGGAGAGCGAGCTGACCCCGGAACCGCCCTGGCGAACCGCCGTGCGCGACGAGAAGCCGGTGCTGGGCATACCGATGAGCATCTCTGATCGCTTCGGCAACCGGCACCAGCTCCTGGTCAACGCAACGCGCATCGTGGACGGAAGGGGTATTGTCCGCGGCGTGATTGCCACGTTCAATGATGTTACCGTCCTTCACCAGACGAATGAGCAGCTGAACAGTTCAATCGATCAGCTCCATGCATCTCAGTTCACGATTTCGGAGCAGAACAAGCAACTGCTGCTGCTTGCGTCGAGCGACCCGTTGACGGGCTGCCTCAATCGCAGAACGTTTTTCGCGGAGGCCGAACAGAGACTTCGGGATGCGCGCAGCCAGGGCAGGCCGATGTCCTTTCTGATGCTGGACGCGGATCATTTCAAGAGCGTCAACGACCGCTTCGGTCATGTCGTCGGAGACCAGGTCCTGATCGGTCTTGCCGACATCATGAAGCGCATATGCGGGGAGCGCGGTCTGGTCGGCCGCTACGGCGGCGAGGAGTTCTGCATTGCGGTCGCCGGGCTGGACGAACCGGCTGTCGAAAGATTGGCCGAACAGATCCGGCGGGCGGTCGCCAGTGTGACGACGCTGCTGCCAAGCGGCGAGCCGGTCACCGTCAGCATCGGAATAGCTTCCGTTACCAAGGCGCCCTGCGAAATCGCCGACCTGGTCAAACGGGCGGATGAAGCCCTCTACGCCGCGAAGACGACGGGTCGAAACCGCTTTGTCAGCTGGAGCCGAATGCCGCCGCAGCCGCTGGCGCCCCCATCGGCTCAGTCCGCGCAGCGGGGTGAAAATCCGGTGGCGTCGCCGGTCCTGGCCGGACCGAAGGCCGATCCGAAGCAGAACGATGACCTGACGGGCTGTCCGAGCCGCGAAGCTCTCGTTGAGCTGATCGATGCAATGATCCGGGAGGACAACGGCGCGCGAGGCTTCGCGATCGCGCGCATCGACGTCGATAATCTGGAATATTTCAATGACCGCTATGGCCGCGACGTAAGCGATGCCTTGTTGGTGAAAATCACTCAGCGGATCAAGGGCAAACTCCGCCGCAGCGACATCCTTGGTCGAATCGGCGCTGACGAGTTCCTCTTGTTGTTTGAGCCGTTCGACAGCAAGGAGCAGATCGAACCGATCGTGGAACGAATACTGGGCGAACTGGAGCGGCCATTCCTGATTGGCGAGTTCGAACTGTTCGGTTCGTGTCGAATCGGCGTCAGCGTTTATCCGGAACACGGCCGCAGTTATGAGGTGTTACGAAGAAATGCCGACAGTGCGATGTTCAGGCCGAAGCAATCCGCCAGGGGCGAGACCGTGTTCTTCGACGCCAGGATGACGCAGGCAATGGCCGCGCGGATGGAGGCTGAACAGCAGCTTCGGCTGGCCATCCGGGATCGGAAATTCTGCTGCGCGTTTCAGCCGAAGGTCGATATCAACAGGCGGCAGGTGGTCGGGTTTGAAGCATTGGTCCGGTTGCGGGATGACGATGGCGAAATTCATCTGCCGGAGAAGTTTATCGGATTGGCGGTCGAACTGGGACTGATCGATCAGATCACCAATTTCGTTCTGGAGTTGGCCCTTGAATCGATCGAACGGCTGGACGCCGCGTTCGGCTCGGCAACAACGGTCAGCATCAACATCGCAGCCGTGTTGGCCAACGATCTGGAATTCATGCTGCGGTTCGCAAACGCAATCAGGGACAGCAGGTTCTCCAATCGAATCATACTGGAATTGACGGAAGAGTCATTTATAGCCAAGGGGATTTTTCAAACCGTGATCATCCCGGTCCTTCGCGAAATAGGCGTCCGTGTGTCGATCGACGATTTTGGAACCGGATATTCCTCGCTGAGCGTGCTTGCCGATATTACGGCAGATGAAATCAAGGTCGACCGCTCATTCATCTCCGGCATACACCAGCGCCCGCGCAATCAGAGCATCTTGCGGGCCATCAATTCGCTGGGGCATGCCCTCAACATGACGATCGTCGCCGAGGGCGTGGAAACGTTCGAAGAGGTGGCCTATCTGCAGGCTGCCACAAGCATCAGGTGCGCGCAGGGGTTCTATTTTTCAGAACCGTTTTACCTGGATGACATGAGCCGCGCCACGAAAGTCCTTTCGAATGGCAATTCCGTTGAATCAACGCGAAGCACGCTCGCTCCATTGCGCATGGGACGCGAATGAGATGAACGGTGCAAACGATCGGGTTGCTCAGTTGCCGCCGTCGATCTGCCGCCCCATCAGCGCGATCGCCTTCTGATAAACCCCCGCCGCGTTCCAGGCTTCGATCGCCGCAAAATTCGGTTCGCCCGGCTGGTAGCCCGCGCCGGCGCGCCAGCCATGGGCTCTCAGGAAGTTGGCGGTCGAGTTCAGCGCATTGGCGGCGACGTCGAGATTGCCGGTGCCGTAGGCCAGGATGTTCTTGGGCATGAACTGCGTCTGGCCGACCTCGCCGTGCATGGAGCCGCGCGTAGCCCCCGACAGCACGCCGCGATCGACCAGCTTCAGCGCGGCGTAGAGCTGCTCGGTGAAGAACTCCGGACGGCGGCAGTCATAGGCGAGCGTCGCGATCGACGACAGCATGTTCTGATTGCCGCGCTGGCTGCCGAACCCGGTTTCCATGCCCCAGATCGCGATCAGCGGCCCCGGCGGAACGCCGTAGCGCGCCTGGATCGAGGCGAACAGCGCGCCCTGCGATTGCTTCAGCGAACGTCCCCGCGCGACAATGGTCGAGGCGCCGCGCTTGGCGAGGAACTGATCGAGCGACAGGCCGAAACTACGCTGGCTGCGATCGGCGTTGATGGTCGCGCTTGCGTAGCTGGTGTGCATCAGCGCCGCGGTCGCGGCGGCGCCGACGCCTTTGGCGCCGGCTTCGCGGGCGAATTCGCTCTTCCACGCCTCGAAGCCGCCGGGGCCGTTGCCGCATTGCGCGGCTTGCGCGCGGCCGCCGAGGCAAGCCAGCATCGCCAAAGCGGTGAACGTGATCGTCGCAAGCTTGTTACAGGCGGGCATTTTCAGACTCCGTTGACCGACCGGCATTTAAGCATAAAGTCGGCCGGCGCATAAATCCCATAATAACAATCGCGCGGGCTCGATCCGCGCGCCCGGGAGGATCTCATGAAGACGCTGATTGCCGCGGCCGTGGCGGCCTGCCTTGCTTTTGACATCGCGCATGCCGCGCCGCTATCGGAGGCAAAGCCCGACGAAGTCGGATTCTCGCAACAGGGGCTGGCCCGGCTGGACGATTTCTTCGCCCGCGAGATTGCGGCGAAACGCGTGCCCGGTGCCGTGGTCGCCATCGCCCGCGACGGCAAGCTGGTGCATTATAAGGCCTACGGCCAGCTCGATGCCGCCAAGGGTACGCCGATGCCGCTTGATGCGGTGTTCGCGCTGGCGTCGATGACCAAGCCGATGGCGGCGGTCGCAGGCCTGACGCTGATGGAGCAGGGCCGGCTGGCGCTTCAGGCCAAGCTCGCGGATTACTATCCGGCGTTCGCCAACATGCTGGTCGGGAGTACGCAGTCAGACGGTTCGCTGAAGACCGACCCGCAGGCGTCGCCGATCTACATTCACGACCTCTATCGTCACACCTCCGGGCTGATGTACGGCGGACGGCCCGACAGTTCGAGCGCGGTCGCGCGTCTATACCCGGACGGAACCGCGCCGGCGCTGGAGGGCGACACCCAGGCCTTCATCGACCGCATCACGAAGCTGCCGCTGGCGCACCAGCCGTCGACGGAATTCGAATACGGCTTTTCGATCGACGTGCTCGGCGCGGTGGTTGAGAAAGTCAGCGAGCAGCGGCTCGGCGAATATCTGGCCGCGAATGTGTGGCAGCCGCTCGGCATGACGGACGCCACGTTCCATCCGACGGAGGCGCAGCGGGCCCGTCTCGCCCGCCCGTTCCCGAACGATCCGCTGACGGGCAAGCCGCAAAGCATCAAGCTGCTGGACGCACCGACCAAGTTCGACTGCGGCGGTGCCTGCTCGTTTGCCACCGTCGGCGACTACATCCGCTTCGGGCAAATGCTGCTCAACGGCGGCGAGCTCGACGGCAAACGCATCCTCAGCCCCAAGACGGTGCATCACATGATCTCCAACCACCTCGGGCCGGAGATCAAGAACAACGTGGCGAACATCGAGCCGCATCGGGCGGGCTTTGGCTTTGGCCTCGGGGTCGCGGTACGCACCGGCGAAGGCCTGTCGTCCGTCCCGGGCAATCCGGGCGAGTTCACCTGGAATGGTGCCTACGGCACCCAGTTCTTTTGTGACCCCAAGGAACGCCTCGTCGTCGTGGTCGGAACCGCGGCGCCCGGCGAACTGCGCAAATATTATCGCGAGCAGGTCCAGGACATCACCTACGGCGCCATGGTGCGGTAGCACGGTCATGTTTATCCACCGTCATTCCGGGACGGTCCGAAGGACCAGACCTCAGGGGTGCAATTGCGCATCGTAGTTCGTGCGACGCACGCCCCGGAATGACAGCGATGGGTCATCGCGAGTCGCTTCGCTCGCAATGACAAATTCAATCGTCGCCCTGCGACAAATCGACCCGACGGGCAAATCACCCAAAGTCTGTCCGGCCCTTCGCGAAAAATATTTCGCTGTCGCCGTCGAGCAAATCAGTGGTTTGAATCCGCGCATCCTGTCCCACCAAAGGGGCGTTGGCCATCGTCGCGAACGAGGGGCAGGGAGCGGTGGACGCGAAGGTTGCGACTGACGAGCGCGGCCCAAGCGTACGGCGAGGTCGTGTGAGCCTGACGCCCCGGTGCTGGCGTCAAGTTCGGGGAGAGCAAACGCTTCTCCGGGCGATGGTGGCAAGAAAAGCCGGTCACCAGGGCGAACTCGAAGTAAGCCGTAAAGCCATCGCGTGGGCCGACCGAAGGCCGGACCCGTTGGCGCCGCCCATCGAAGTTAACCACCGCCACCCGGTAAACTCCCGCTCGCCAAAGCGTGATGGCGCGCCGGGAATGTTGCACCACCGATCGAAGTCTTGCTCTCCGACGATCCACTGACATCACCGTGGGTCGATAACGAGGAGAGCAGAGATGACCAGTTTCAAATTTCTTGCTGCGGCTAGCATTCTGTCGGCGTTGATCGCATCTTCGGCATCGGCGCAGCCGGTGATCGACGAGCCGGGAATGTACGCTTTCTATCGTCCGAATGGTGATCTCGGTCTTGGTTACTCGCGGCCGCCGGCCGATGCCAGGGCGATGGCGCCGCGGCTGATCATGCGCCATCCGGCGTCGATGCGGCACACGCGATCCGCCAAGTAAGACCGGCATTTTCGATTCATGTGGGCTCGGTCCGTAGGGACTGAGCCCGCGTCGTTTGCGCGCGGCTGTTGTTCTGATTTGTGAAATATTCCCGCACAAAACTGTGAAACGAAAGTATCGCGGGCTCGCGAATATCGGAATGCGATCGCCGCTCTCTCCTGATGAGGAAACATCCTCGCGTGGGAGGTTCGCGTGAAAATACTCAGGGGAATTCTACTCGGCAGCGTCGCTTTCTCGGCCGGCCCGGCGTTCGCGGCCGACGACGCCCAAGCGGAACTTCACGCGCTGCAAGCGAAGCTGAAGCAGCTCGAGCAGCGCATCGACGATCAGGCACGCAAGCAGCAGGCGCAGGCGCTGGCGCAGGCGAAGATCGCCACCAAGGCGCCGTCGCCGTTCGATCCGTGCCCCGCCGGCAAGGTTTGCTACAAGGGCGTCACGCTGACATTCGGCGGCTGGGTCGATTTTGCCGGCATCTACCGCAGCCGCAACCTCGCCTCCGATACCGGATCGGTCTATGCGTTCATTCCGTTCCAGCAGAGCAAGAACTTCAACACGCCGGAGGCGCGCTTCTCGGCGCGGCAGACCCGGTTCTCGCTGCTGGCCGAGGCCGATGCCGGCGCCGACACCCATCTGGCGGGCTACGGCGAAATCGATTTCGAAGGCGCCGCGCAAACCGCGAACTCGGTTGCGACCAATTCCTTCAATCCGCGGATGCGCCAGGCCAGCCTCGAGATCGATCGCACCGATCTCGGCCTGCATTTTCTCGCCGGACAATCCTGGTCGTTGAATGCGCCGAGCCGGGTCGGCATCGATCCGCGCGCGGTCGATGCGCCGGGCGTGATCGATTTCGAATCCGTGCCCGGCTTTCTCGCCGCGCGCCAGCCCGGCGTTCGCGTCTGGAAGGATTTCGGGCCTGAATTCAAGCTGGCGCTGTCGGCGGAAAACGCCGCCACTTCCTTTGTCGGCGGTAACGTGCCGTTCGTCGGTACGCCGGCGACCGGCCCGCAGGGCGTGCTGAACCCCAACCTGCTGATCAACCTCACCGGCCCCGGCGGCAGCTTCTTCAACAACGCCAACAACCTCAGCCTAAACCGCGTGCCCGACGTGACGATCAAGGCGGCGTGGGATCCGCAGCTCGGGCCGACCAAGTTCCATGCCGAAGGCTGGGTGCTCTACCGCGAGTTCTACGATCGCTTCAATTTCGCCAGCCACAATATCGGCACCGTGAGTTATGGCGGCCATCTGGCGCTGGAACTGATTCCGAAGACGGTCGACCTGACCTTCTCGGCGGCGCAGGGCGCGCTCGGCCGTTTCACCGCGGCGCCGTTCCCGGACGTGACGTTGCGGCAGGACGGCTCGATGCAGGTGCTGCCCATCACCGCGTTGCAGGCGGGTGCCGTCTGGCACACCACGCCGTCGCTCGACCTCTATGCCTATGCAGGCCTCGAAAAAACCCGCGCCACCTTCTCCAACGTCGGCACGGTGCCGTTCGGCTACGGTAATCCGCTCTACAACAACACCGGCTGCAATATCGAAAACTCGCCGGCCGCCACCTGCAACGGCAACACCTCGGAAGTCCGGCAATATACCGCGGGCTTCTACGACACGGTGCTGAAGGGCGACTACGGCGCGGTCAAGTTCGGTGTGCAGTATTCCTACAACCAGCGCTTCGCGTTCGTCGGCGTCGGCGGAGCGCCGAAGACCGACGATCACATCGTCATGACCCAGGTTCGTTACTATCCGTTCTGACAACAGGAGCGCGTCATGCGAAAGGGAAATACCCCGATGCAGGATTATGTTTTGATCAGCCGGCTTGCACAGGTGATCGAGCGATGCGGCCTTGCGATGACGGGCGCGATGTGCGGCACGTTCGTGGCCGCCCAGATGTCCAAGGTCGATGTCGCGCTGTTCGACTCGGGCGGATTCATCGCGCTGATAGTGTTGACCGGTGCAATTGCGTTTTATATCGGGATCGATGTGCCGCGGCCGCCGGCCAGGCAGGCTTCGAAATACGCAGCCGTCGATGCCGTCGAAGTGCTGAGCGCGGCCGGTACGTTCCTTGCGGCGGTCGCAGCGCTGATCTCGGTGTACGCGATCGTGTTCGATGAGGTCCCGCAACGCGTCTGGGAATTCGTGGTGGCCTCATGGTGGTTCGGCGGCGCGACCATGCAGATTATCGCCGGGTTCATCGGACGGCAGCGCGCAAGCGCGCGCGTCGCGCAACGAGCCATGATCGATGGCAGAAAAGCACGGTAGAACCTGCAGTCGCGGCACTGTGATTGAAATCGCTCTGGCCGAAGGCCGATCAACGCACATCTCCTGATCATCGTTTCAAACAATCCGCCGCGTGCGGCGGGTCGAATGGATGGAGAGAACAAATGACTAATTTGAAGATATTGGCCGCTGCGTTGGTTCTATCAGCGGCTTCGGCAACGACAGCTTTCGCGCAGGCCGCGATTCAGGAACCCGGCGCGTTTGCGTTTTATCATCCGAACGGCGATGTGCTTCATGCGGGATCGCCGACCCCGGCGGCTGGTGCGATGGCGGCCTACCGCGCCGACACGGGCCGGGTCGTGACGGTCGCGCCGCATCGCGCGCGCCATCCGCATTCGGGCCACGTGCACTGAAGCCAGGTCACGTCGACCTGCGACAAACTGGCGCGACGAGACTGGGCAAGAATTCGGCTTGATGTACGATTCGGGTATGACGAATCGCCCATTCAAGACCGGCGAGAGCCGGTACCAAGCCAGCCTGCTTCCACCTCGGATGGAAGACTATGTTGGTCCCAACAATCCGGTGCGCGCGATCGAGAGCTATGTTTGCGCGCTGGACCTTGCCAAGCTTGGTTTCCGCCATGCGGATCGCGGCTTGGAGCAGGGACAGCCGCCCTACGATCCAGCTGATCTGTTGAAGCTCTACCTTTACGGATACATCAACCAGGTCAGGTCGTCGCGGCGGCTGGAGCGGGAAGCCTGTCGCAATCTGGAACTGATCTGGCTGCTCAGGAATCTGCGACCTGGCTATCGAACGATCGCCAACTTCCGCAAGGAGAACTGGGCGGCGTTGAAGGCGGTGAACCGCGGCTTCGTGCTGCTGGTTCGCGAGCTTGGCCTTGTCGGCGGGGCGGTAGTTGCGATCGACGGCTCGTTTTTTCATGGCGATGCCAGCAAGGCGAGCATCTTTACGCGCAAGAGGCTTGCCGATCAGATCGCCAGGCTGGACCTGGAGATCGAAGCTTATGGCAGATCAATCGAAGACAACGATGCGGCGGAAGCCAACGCGCCAGGGAAGGATCGCGCCGACGGTCCGGGTGCTGGCGGCGGAGGAGACGGCAGCGATATCGGTGCCAAAGTATCGGCGCTGATGGCAAAGCGCTTGCGCGCCGAAGCCGATCTGGCTCGGTTGGAAGCGAGCGGCGAGACGCAGATGTCGCTGACCGATCCGGACGCCCGGCTTCTAGTCAAGAACGGTCAGGGCGTCGCAGGCTACAATGTGCAGAGCGTCGTCGACGACAAGCACAATCTCATTGTCGCAAGCGAAGTGGTGAACGACAGCAGCGATGTCGGCCAACTCCACGCCATGGCAAAAACTGCCAAGGAAGCTCTCGATGCGGAGGCACTCCAGGTGCTGGCCGATGAGGGGTATTACAGCAGCCTCGAACTGAAGGCATGCGAGGACGACGGCATCACGGCCTATGTGCCTGTGCCGGAGATCAATGGGCGCCTTGAGAAGAAAGGCCGCTTCAGCCTCAAGGACTTTGCTTACGATGCTTCAGCCGATGCTTACCGTTGCCCGGCCGGCGAACTACTGCGTCGGATGGAGGGGCGCTGGGAGAACACAAGTGGCCGGACTGAGATCCGATATGCGAGTAGCACGAAGGCCTGCAAGGCGTGCCCGTTAAGGACACGTTGTCTGAGCCTGAAGGCAACTCGACGGACCATCGGCCGCTGGGAGCACGAGGATGTCCTCGAGCGTCACCGCGCGAGGATGCAAGGCGCAGGCGACCTGATGCGCCGCCGTTCCGCCATCGTCGAACATCCCTTCGGCACGCTCAAATGCCGCGCCGGTTATCGTCACTTCCTCGTTCGCGGCTTCAACAAGGTCCGCGGCGAATGGAGCCTGATGGCGCTCTGCTACAACTTTACCCGCGTGCTCAACATCCTCGGCATCGAGCGTTTCATTGCAGCCGTCGCAGCGGCGCTCCTTTGGCATCTCCACGCTCTCGCAGGCGCCCTAAAACGCTTCCTGTTCGCTCCAAAGACGCTCTGGATCAAATTTGAGCAACAGGTCGTCGCTGCGCAAGGCCGACTGGTTCTCCTCGGCTGACCCACCGTTCTTGCCCAGCCTCGACGGGCAAATCACCAAAAGTGCGTCCAGCCCTCCGCGCAAAAATATTCCACTAGGGCCGTCGGGCAAATCAGCCGTAGGACTCCCGCCATCCTGTCCCACCAAAGGGGCGTTGGCCATCGTCGCGAACGAGGGGCAGGGAGCGGTGGACGCGAAGGCTGCGACTGACGAGCGCGGCCACTAGCGTACGGCGAAGTCGTTTGGGTCCGACGCCCCGGTGCTGGCGTCAAGTTGGCGGAAGCGAAAGCCGACGTCGATGATGGTGGCAAGAAAGCCGGTCACCAGGACGAAATCGTATAAGCCGTAAAGCCATTGCGCAGGGAAGGCCGGGTGTTCTCCGCTGAACCTGTATGCTCGTGTGCAGCATTTCTAATGCACATCGCACGCGAGACCGCGGGTGCAGCGCGCACCCGGTCTTCCCTGCGTCCTCTGATTTCGGGGGGCAAGGTTTCCAGCAAAACTTCGGGCGTAACGCGTCGCGAGAACGCGAAACCGCGTTCAGGCCTATCAACGTCATTGCGAGGAGCGAAGCGACGAAGCAATCCAGCTATCCGCTATGCCGCGCGATGGATGGCTTCGCGGAGCCTGTCATCGGGCGGCGCTTCGCGCCGACCCGTTGGCTCGCAATGACGGCGGAAAGAGCCAAGGTCGCCGGGACGACGAGGATGGTTCTACTCCGGCTTCTTCTCCAGATTCGCATGCGGCCGGCCGAAATCGGGCGCGGCCGAATCCTGGCCGATCTCGACGATGCCGCGGCGGATGGCGCGGGTGCGGGTGAAGTGTTCGAACAGCGCTTCGCCGTCGTTGCGGCGGATCGCGCGGGTCAGTTTCGAGAGGTCCTCGTTGAAGGTGCCGAGCATTTCCAGCACGGCTTCCTTGTTGGCGAGAAACACGTCGCGCCACATCGTCGGATCCGAGGCCGCGATGCGCGTGAAATCGCGAAAACCGCCGGCGGAGAACTTGATCACCTCGGACGACGTCACTTCTTCGAGTTCGTCCGCGGTGCCGACAATGGTGTAGGCGATCAGATGCGGCAGATGGCTGGTGATCGCCAGCACCAGGTCGTGGTGGTCGGGCGTCATGATCTCGACCCTCGCGCCCATCGCGGCCCAGAACGCGCGCAAGCGTTCGACAGCGGCAGGATCGGTGCCCTCAGGAGGGGTCAGAATGCACCAGCGGTTGGTGAACAGTTCGGCGAAGCCGGAATCAGGGCCGGAATGCTCGGTGCCGGCGACGGGATGCGCCGGCACGAAATGCGCGCTAGCGGGAAGGTGCGGCGCCATTTCACGGACGATCGCGCCCTTGACCGAGCCGACGTCGGAAATGATCGCGCCCGGCTTGAGGAACGGCGCGATCTCTTGCGCCACCGGCCCGCAGGCGCCGACGGGAATGCAGAGAATGATGAGGTCGGCGTCCTTGACGGCTTCCGCGTTGGTCGCGACCACGCGATCGACGATATCGAGTTCGGCCACGCGGGCGCGGGTCTTCTCCGAGCGCGCGGTGGCGACGATTTCGGAGGCCAAGCCCTGGGCCCGCGCGGCGCGCGCGATCGAGCCGCCGATCAGCCCGAAGCCGATCAGCGCGACGCGGTTGAACAGCGGCGCGGAGCTCATTTGCCCGCCATGAAGTCACGCAGCCCATCGACGACGAGGCGATTGGCCTCTTCGGTGCCAACGGTCATGCGCAGCGAATGCGGCAGGCCGTAATTGTTCAGCGCCCGCAGCACCAGGCCGCGTTTGGTCAGATATGCGTCGGCCTCGGCCGAGGTCTTGCCCTTGTCGAGCGGGAAATGGATCAGCACGAAGTTCGCCACGCTCGGGGTCACCTTCAGGCCGAGTTTGGTGATCTCCTCGGTCAGCCAGTTGCGCCACTTCTCGGTGAACGTCTTCGACATCTGGACATGCGCGGTGTCCTCGATGGCGGCGACCGCGGCCAGCATGGCCGGCGTCGAGACGTTGAAGGGACCGCGAATGCGGTTGACGGCGTCGACGATATTGGCCGGGCCGAACATCCAGCCGATCCGCAAGCTTGCCAGTCCGTGAATCTTGGAGAAGGTATGCGTCATCACGGTGTTTTCGGTGGTCGCTACCAGTTCGAGGCCGAGCTCGTAGTCGTTGCGCGACACGTAGTCGGAATAGGCGGCGTCGAGCACCAGCAGCACATGCGGCGGCAATCCGGCGCGCAGCCGCTTGACCTCGTCGAACGGAATATAGGTGCCGGTCGGGTTGTTGGGGTTGGCAAGCCACACCAGCTTGGTCTTCGGCGTAACGCGCGCCAGGATGGCGTCGACGTCGGCGGTGAAATCGGTCTCGGGCGCGACGACGTTTTTGGCGCCGTTCGCCATGGTGGCGATCGGGTACACCAGAAAACCGTGGGTGGTGGAGATCGCTTCATCGCCATGGCTGAGATAGGTGTGTGCCAGGAGGTTGAGGATTTCGTCCGAGCCGGCGCCGCAGATGATGCGGTCGGGATCGAGCCCGAAGGCGCGGCCGATCGCCTCGCGCAGCACCCGCGAGGTTCCTTCCGGATAGTCTTCGAGATGTGCGACGGCCTGCTTGTAGACTTCCTTCACCTTCGGCGACGGCCCGAACGGGGTCTCGTTGGCGGACAGCTTGAACACCTTGCGCCCCGGCTCCGCCACCGGGCTCTTGCCGGGCGTGTAGGGCGCAATGTCGAGAATGCCGGGATTCGGCATGGGGCGGGACATCTCAAAACTCCGGAAATTCGGGCGGCCTTAAGGCTTGGCCGACCCGTTGGAGGGCACCGTATAGCGCGTTGCATGGCTGCCGACGAGGGCCGACGAGCGCACCGACGCACCGGCCGCAATCAGGGCCATCTTGATCTTCTCGAAGCCGGTGCCGGCATCCGACACCAAAAGCGCCGCGCCGTCGAAGGCGGTATCGGGCACGGCGACGATTTCGGCCAGCGGCGCCAGCGCGCGCGCCGTATCCGCGTTCCAGCCGGAGACACGAACGCTCCACATCTCGACCTCGGTCACCATGGCGTCGTCGGCCACACGCGAGATCACGAACACCGGGAGTGCGGCCGGATGGTCGGCGCGTTCCAGGAACGGCAGGCGGGCGATGATCTTCGGCGCGCCGTCGGCTTCCAGTGCGATCCACCATGGCGTGCGGCTCGATATCGCCGAGACCAGCGCCAGATCGCCCTTGGATTTCGCCACTGCCTCGACTGCGGCCTGTGCGCTGAAATGCGCCACATAAGGCACGACGAAGCCGAAATGAAACCGCGCCGAATCCCGCATCGCGGGCTCGCTGACGGAAACATCCGCATGCACCGCGAACGGCGCTTGCACGTAGGTGAACGTCGAGATGATGACGCGCCAGATGCTCTCGATGGTGTCGAGCGGCAGGATGCCGCGATGGCGCCGTACCAGCTCGCGCATCATCGAGGCCTCGCGCGCAGGGCGGAACGCCGAGCCGACTTCCTGGGTCTGCTTGACCTGGATCAGCCGGTCGATGATGTCGCCGCGCGCCATCAGCAGGCGATGGACCTGCTCGTCGATGCTGTCGATCTCTTTGCGCAGCTCCTGCAGCGAGGGCGGAGCCGGGGGGGCCTTGGACATGCGAATAACCTGGCGAGAGCGTACCTTCATCCGGGGCGCGGCACCTGCGCCACGCCTCGAACGGATGAGGCCCGTTCTCCCCCATGGTGCGAGACGGCGCAAGGGTGCCGCTTCGCCATCAGGCCCGCTTGCCTTGTTAACCAAGGGCCTGCCTTGACGAAATGCCCGCTTCGGACTAGCTTTAGGCCACTCCGTGGTCATTTGAGCCGGCCGGCTTGCAGCCACGTTAAACAACTCGCTAAACAGGCCGGGGACAGAAGTGATCCCGGCCGAACCTTTGTTCAGGCCGGGTTTTTTATTGGCCTGATTCTGTCCATGGACCTCCGCTAACGAGGCCGGTGCCGATATGACCAACGTGCAGTCGATACCCAGTCCTTCGATTCACAGCGAGGATCGCGCCCATGAGGCCGACCATCCGAGTTCGCTGCTGGCGAAGTTCGGCATCGAGCAGCCGCTGAAGCTCGATTGCGGCGTCGACCTGGCGCCGTTCCAGATCGCCTATCAAACCTATGGCGAACTGAACGCGGAGCGCTCCAACGCCATTCTGGTCTGCCATGCGCTGACCGGCGATCAGCATGTCAACAACGTGCACCCGGTGACCGGCAAGCACGGCTGGTGGGACACCATGGTCGGCCCCGGCCTGCCGCTCGACACCAACCAGTACTTCGTCATCTGCAGCAACGTGATCGGCAGTTGCATGGGCTCGACCGGGCCGGCATCGACCAATCCGGCCACCGGCAAGCTGTGGGGACTGGATTTCCCCGTCATCACCATTCCCGACATGGTGCGCGCGCAGACCATGCTGATCGATCGGCTGGGCATTGACACGCTGTTTGCCGTGGTCGGCGGCTCGATGGGCGGCATGCAGGCGCTGCAATGGACCGCGGCCTACCCCGAGCGCGTGTTCTCGACGCTGGCGATCGCCTGCTCGACGCGGCATTCGGCGCAGAACATCGCGTTCCATGAGCTCGGCCGACAGGCCGTGATGGCCGATCCGGACTGGCGCGGCGGGCGTTATTTCGACGACGGCACGCATCCGCATCGCGGGCTCGGCGTGGCGCGGATGGCGGCGCACATCACCTATCTCTCCGACGCCGCACTTCACCGCAAGTTCGGACGGCGGATGCAGGACCGCGATCTCCCGACATTCTCGTTCGACGCGGATTTCCAGGTCGAGAGCTATCTGCGTTATCAGGGCTCGTCGTTCGTCGAGCGCTTCGACGCCAACAGCTATCTCTATCTGACGCGGGCGATGGATTACTTCGACATCGCCGCCGACCATAACGGCGTGCTGGCCCAGGCGTTTCGCGGCATCAAGACCCGTTTCTGCGTGGTGTCGTTCACCTCGGACTGGCTGTTTCCGACCTCGGAATCGCGCGCGCTGGTTCATGCGCTGAACGCATCGAGCGCGCGGGTGTCGTTCGCCGAGATCGAGACCGATCGCGGCCACGACGCCTTCCTGCTCGACGTGCCCGAATTCTTCGACATTTCCCGGGCCTTCCTGCAATCCGCGGGCAAGGCGCGCGGGCTCGCCGGTACAGGTGTCTGACATGGCGCTTCAGGAACAGACCTTGCCGCTCGGCGGCATTGCGCCGGATCGCACCGGGAATTATCGCACCGATCACCTGCTGGTCGCCGAGATGGTCGCGCGCGGTTCGAAAGTGCTCGACGTCGGCTGCGGCGACGGTGAACTGCTGCAGCTATTGGAAAGCCGCGGCATCGACGGCCGCGGCATCGAACTGTCGCGCGAGGGCGTCAACCGCTGCGTCGCCAAGGGGCTGGCAGTGGTGCAGGGCGACGCCGACACTGACTTGGTCAATTATCCCGACGACGCCTTCGATTACGTGATCCTGTCGCAGACGCTGCAGGCGACGCGGCAGCCGAAGGTGGTGCTGGAAAACCTGCTGCGGATCGGGCACCGCGCCATCGTCTCGTTCCCGAATTTCGGCTTCTGGAAGATGCGGCTGCAGTTGCTGGTGGGCGGCCACATGCCGCGCACCGAGAACCTGCCGGCCACCTGGTACGACACCGCGAATATCCACTTCTGCACCATCAAGGATTTCGTCGAGCTCTGTGACGCGATCAACGTCAAGATGGAACGCGCCGTCGCCCTCGATCTCTACGGCCGCCCGCTGCGGTTGAATCTGCCGTGGTGGTTCTGGAACATGTTCGGCGAGCAGGGCGTGTTCCTGCTGTCGAGGGCGGGCGGGGGGAAGTGAGTTAGCCCCGTCATTCCGGGTTCGCGTCTTCGACGCGCCCCGGAATGACGGACGGAACTACCCCACCATCATCGACCTTGGATCCCGCACCGGCCACCGGCCTGCCTCGACCAGCGCAATGAACCGCTCGACCATTTCGTTGAACAGCGCAGGCTCCTCCAGGTTGAGCACATGGCCCGACTTCGGGAAGAACGACAGCCCCGCCGCCGGCAGATGCTGCTTCAGGAACAGGCTGGGCTCGACGCAATTGTCGTCCTCGTCGCCGCACAGGATCAGCGCCGGCGTCGGCACCTTCCGGATCGCATCCGTCATGGTGTAGATCGAGGGCCGGCCGCCTTGAAAACTGCGCATGGTGTTGGCCGAGCCTTGCGCGCTGTGGCGGGCCAGCGCCGCATAGAAATCGGCATGACCGCGCGGGTCCTTCAGCAGAAACGGAATCCGGCTCGGCGCCTCGCGCGTCGCCTTCGCGACCTCGACCGAACCGATCGTCTCATACTGCTCGGCGTTGGCCTGGCACTGCCTGCGAAAGGCTTCGAGATTTTCGAGGCTGGAGCCGGAGCCGACCGCGGCCAGCGTCATCGACAGGGCGCGCTCCGGAGCGTTGAGGCCGACTTGAAGCGACGAGTAGGAACCCATCGACAGGCCGATGAAATGCGCCTTGGCAATGCCGAGATGATCGAGCACGGCGAGCGCGTCGGTGTAGAAATGCCGGTAGGTGTAGACGTCGGATGTCGGCGGCACGTCGGAGGGCGTGTAGCCCCGCGCCGAATAGGCGATGCAACGGTGGCCGCGCGAGAAGTAGCGCATCTGCGGTTCCCAATTGGTATGGTCGGCCGCGAATTCATGCAGGAAAATGATCGGGGTTCCGCTTCCCACCTCCTCGAAATACAGGCGGACATTATCTTTCGTAACGGCATGGGGCATTGGCATATCCTCTCGTTGGCCGGCCGCAGATTTGCAGTTAATTCTCGCGGCGGCAATGCGGCAGCATCGATCATGTTTGGTCATCGAATCATCGCGGAATGACCCCGAAATCGTTTCCGCACGGCCATATGAAATCTTCCTCGTGTCACACCCCGCATCGCAAAAACCGCCGTCGCGTTCGTATCCGCACGAACGCGACAGGGGAATGGGGGCTACAGAGGATGATCTATGTTTCAGTTGCTTGCGTTTCGCCGGTCGCTTCGAGTCTTGGCACTGGCTCTGTGTTCGGCTTCGATCGCCGTATCCGTTACTCCCGCTCACGCACGATCTCATCATGGCGCAGGGCGCCACGCGCGGGCCTATCACGCCGGCCATCATGCGAGGCGGCATTACGTTCACGTCCAACGTCGGCACGTCGCTGATGCTTCGCGCTGGGAGCGCGGCGTAGCGCAAATGCGGGCAGGCGGCTTTGCCGACACCAAGGCAAGCCTGACGACAGACGCCAGCGCGTCGGCACCGGCGAGCTTCGGTTCGTCCAATGTCGTCGCCGAGGCGCGGCGTTATATCGGCGGTAATCCGACCGGCCGCGGCAGCCTGTGGTGCGCGCGGTTCATGAACATGGTGCTGCAGCACACCGGCCATCATGGCACCGGCTCCGACATGGCGAGTTCGTTCGCGCATTACGGTCAGCGCGTCTCCGGTCCGCAGGTTGGTGCCATCGCTGTCATGGGGCGGCGCGGCGGCGGCCATGTCGGCATCATTACCGGCATCGATGCTGCCGGAAATCCGATCATGATCTCGGGCAACAACGGCAACCGGGTCAGGGAAGCGCCGATCTCGCGCGGCCGGATCTACGCCTACGTCATGCCGACGGGCTAGATCAGGCGATCTGCAGCAGGCGGATCAGGCCGAGGCTGATGAGGCCCAGGATGACAAGCGAGGCGGTGACCGCGGCAGTAACGCGGACACCGGCGCTGGCCACGACTCTCACATCCACGCCCAACCCGAGTGCGGCCATCGATACGGTTGTGAGCAGACTGGCCGTGGTTGCCAGCGGCACCAGCATGGCCTGCGGGATCAAGCCGAAGGAGCGAACGGCCGCGACGGTCAGAAAACCGACGATGAACCACGGAACCAGCTCATGCAGCGCCGGGCCCGAGCGCTTCGCTGTCCGGCTCTCGGATACGTGCGCACCGGCCCGCGGTTCCGACGGCAGGCGGCGGCTGATCAGGGACAGGCCGAGCACCACCGGGCCCAGCATCAGCACGCGGACCAGCTTGACCACGGTTCCGACCTGATTGCTGAGCGCTCCGATCGGAAGGGTGGCCGCCAGAACCTGCGGTACCGCATAGACCGTCAACCCGGCCAGAACGCCGTATTGCGTCAATGACATCTTCAGCAGTGGGACGAGAAACGGCAGTCCCAGCACAACGACGACTCCGAGCACGGCTGTAAACGCGATCGAAGAGGCCACATCGTCGCCGTCGGCGTCGATGATCGGTGCCACCGCCGCGATCGCCGAGTTACCGCAGATCGAATTGCCGCACGCCACCAGGATGGACATGCGCAACGGCAGGCCGAGCAGGCGGCAGATCAGATAACTGGTCGCAATGGCGACCACCACGATGCCGGCGATCCCCAGGATCAGGGCCGGTCCGAGCGCCGCTGCGGCGCTGGCGCTGACGGACGCGCCGAGCAAGACCACGGCGACCTCCAGCAGGATCTTGGCGCTGAACTGGATGCCGGCGTTCCAGTACGAACCGGGTGTCCAGGCCGCCCGGATGGCGACCCCCAGCACGATCGCGATCACCAGCGCTTCAAGGTAAGGCTGGCCCGCAAACTCGACTTCAACCGCCTGAAGCAGCATGGCGACGACGGTTACGGCAACGCAGAGGAGCATGCCGGGCAGGAGACGAATTGCGTTTTCGATCAACGGACTGCTCCGGTTCCGGCATTCCTGACGGTGATACCGGAAGTGCGGCTCATGCTATTCCTCGGTTGGCGCAATCGCATCGCCCGCGCCAATGCTGCCGCCGGCGATCACCTCGGCATAGATCCCGCATTCATTGTGGCCGAGGCGGCGCATCAGCGTGTTCGGGATCGAGAGGTCGCGCGCGCCGGTGTCCGGATCGACATTGACGGCGGCGCATCGGACGATGCGCTTGACCACCTTGAGCCTGACGCCGTCGATGGCGAGTATCCGGTCGAGCTGCTCGAACTCATGCCAGGCCGGCCAGCCTTCGACATAGAGGTTGGCGCGGAAACGCAGCGGATCGACGGGGTGTTCGACCATGTTCTCGATGGCGCGGACGCTCGCCAGATTGATAATCGAGACCACCTTGCGGGCCACGTCCGAAAAGCTGTGGCCCGGGCTGGTCAGGATTTTGGGCGGTCCCTTGATCTCGCCGGCATATCGGCTGGCAAAGAACTGCTCGATCGCGGTCCGGCCTCCGGCCGTTTCGAGGTTGCCCTCGGCCGCGACCGCGCCGTCCTGGCGGATGGTCAGGACGTGGGTGGCATCGTCGAAATGGGTGCGCAGCGGCGCCAGCCACTCGTCCCGCTGCAGCATCAGGAAGTGGGGCTTTGACAGCCATTTCGGCTCGGCCGGATCGAAACCCGAGGGGCCGTTCTCGATGGCGTAGCGGCGGTCGGCCGCCAGCGTCTCGCCGGGAAGAAGCTCGGCGCGCTGGAGCGGCTCCGGGGAGAGCCCTTTGACGGGATAGCGGTAGATACCGGCGATCGTCGCCGACGGGGACGGGGTCATTCGGCCTTGTAGGAGATTCCCTCAAGCCGCGCCACCGTCCCGAAATTGCAAGCCGGCCTCTTCCGTTTCGGCCGTCGATGCCCACATTTGCGTCAAGCCTGAAAAAATGACGGCGACGACCGCCGGCCGGTTGAGGAAAGTCAACGCGGCCGCGCGGAAACCCAATGAAGATGCCGTATTCATGCCTTAGGGGTGGGGACGGCAGGCCGAGGGAAATCAAGAATGAATATTGAAAAATACACCGAGCGGGCGCGCGGCTTTATCCAGTCTGCGCAATCGCTGGCGGTGCGCGACGGTCACCAGCAGTTCTCGTCGCTGCACATGCTGAAAGTGCTGCTGGACGACAGCGAGGGTCTTGCCGGCGGCCTGATCGACCGCGCCGGCGGTAATTCCCGCGCCATCCTCAAAGCCACCGAGGATGCCCTCGCCAAGCTGCCGAAGGTCTCCGGAAGCGGCGCAGGTCAGGTCTATCTTGCCCCCGATCTGGCGCGCGCCTTCGATGCGGCGGAAAAGGCCGCCGAAAAGGCCGGAGACAGCTTTGTCACGGTCGAGCGGCTGCTGCTCGGGCTGACGCTCGAGAAGGGCAGCGAGGCCGGCGCGATCCTGAGCAAGGGCGGCGTCACGCCGCAGAACCTCAACGCGGCGATTGAATCGCTGCGCAAGGGACGCACCGCGGACAGCGCCACGGCCGAAAACGCCTATGACGCGCTGAAGAAGTATTCGCGCGATCTGACGCAGGCCGCGCGCGAGGGCAAGCTCGATCCCGTGATCGGGCGCGACGAGGAAATCCGCCGCACCATCCAGGTGCTCTCGCGCCGGACCAAGAACAATCCCGTGCTGATCGGCGAGCCCGGCGTCGGCAAAACCGCGATCGTCGAGGGTCTGGCGCTTCGGATCCTCAACGGTGACGTGCCGGAAAGCCTGAAAGACAAGAAGCTCCTGTCGCTCGACCTCGGCGCGCTGATTGCAGGCGCGAAATACCGCGGCGAGTTCGAGGAACGGCTGAAGGCCGTGCTGCAGGAGGTCACTTCGGCCGAAGGCAGCATCATCCTGTTCATCGACGAAATGCATACGCTGATCGGCGCCGGCAAGGCCGACGGCGCGATGGACGCGTCCAATCTCTTGAAGCCGGCGCTGGCACGCGGCGAACTGCATTGCATCGGCGCCACCACGCTCGACGAATACCGCAAGCACGTCGAAAAGGACGCCGCCCTGGCGCGCCGGTTCCAGCCGATCTTCGTCAGCGAGCCCACGGTCGAGGACACCATCTCGATCCTGCGCGGCCTAAAGGACAAATACGAGCAGCACCACGGCGTGCGTATCACCGACTCCGCGTTGGTGGCGGCGACTACGCTGTCGAACCGCTACATCACCGACCGTTTCCTGCCCGACAAGGCCATCGATTTGATGGACGAGGCGGCGGCACGGCTGAAGATGCAGGTCGATTCCAAGCCGGAAGAACTCGATTCGATGGATCGGGAAATCATCCGGCTGAAGATCGAGCAGGAGGCGCTCAAGAAGGAAACCGATGCCGGCTCGAAGAGCCGTCTGCAGACGCTGGAAAAGGAACTCGCCGATCTCGAGGAGAAATCGGCGGTCCTGACCTCGCGCTGGAGCGCTGAGAAAAACAAGCTCTCCAACGCACAGAAACTGAAGAGCGAACTCGACGGCTTGCGCATCGAATTGGCCAACGCGCAGCGCAAAGGCGAATTCCAGCGCGCGGGCGAACTCGCCTATGGCCGGATTCCCGAGCTGGAAAAGCGGCTCGCCGATATCGAAGCCAACGAGAACCCCGGCGAGATGATGGAGGAGGCGGTGACCGCCAACCACATCGCGCAGGTGGTGTCGCGCTGGACCGGCGTTCCCGTTGACAAGATGCTGGAAGGCGAAAAGGACAAGCTCCTGAGAATGGAGGGGTCACTCGGCAAGCGCGTGGTCGGCCAGGCCGAAGCGGTGCGTGCGGTGGCAACCGCCGTGCGCCGCTCGCGCGCCGGCCTGCAGGACCCGAACCGCCCGATGGGCTCGTTCATGTTCTTAGGCCCGACCGGCGTCGGCAAGACCGAACTGACCAAGGCGCTGGCCGAATATCTGTTCAACGACGAGACCGCGATGGTCCGCCTCGACATGTCCGAATTCATGGAAAAGCATTCGGTGGCGCGGCTGATCGGCGCGCCTCCCGGCTATGTCGGCTATGACGAGGGCGGCGTTCTGACCGAAGCGGTTCGGCGGCGGCCCTATCAGGTGGTGCTGTTCGACGAAATCGAGAAGGCGCATCCCGATGTCTTCAACGTGCTGCTGCAGGTGCTCGATGACGGCCGGCTGACCGATGGTCAGGGCCGCACCGTCGATTTCCGCAACACGCTGATCATCATGACCTCGAACCTCGGTTCGGAATTCCTGGTGAACCAGCCTGAAGGCGAGGATACGTCGGTGGTGCGCGAGCAGGTGATGGGCATGGTGCGTGCGCATTTCCGGCCCGAGTTCCTCAACCGCGTCGACGAGATCATCCTGTTCCACCGCTTGCAGAAGAGCGAGATGGGCCGGATCGTCGAGATCCAGTTCGCTCGGCTCCAGAAGCTGCTGGAAGAGCGCAAGATCGTGCTCACGCTCGATGCCGCGGCGCGCGACTGGCTGGCGGCCAAGGGCTGGGATCCCGCCTATGGCGCCCGGCCCCTGAAGCGGGTGATCCAGCGCAACCTGCAGGATCCGCTGGCGGAGATGATCCTCGCCGGCGAGGTCAAGGATGGCGATCGCGTCGTGATCTCGACCGAGGGCAACGTGCTGACCTTCAACGGCAAGGCATCGCAAACCGCCGAGATCGCGCAATTCGAGGCGCCGGTCCCGAAACGGAAGCTGAACTAGGCCAAGTATCAGGCGACAGTCAATCGACTGGATGCATCCTGTCAGCACAGGGTGCATCCAGGCGGATTTGCTATTCCGTCACCTGACCGATCGCCGGGCTGCCGCCCCTGTCGTCCTCATCCTCGCTCGGCTCAAGCTCAGAGAGGATATCGACCAGTTCGCGAACGCGGCCGGTTGCGAGCGGTCTGCCGGCATTCAGCAGCGGCTCGTCATTGACTATCCAAGCCTGGGCTTCTGCCAGTTCGTCCACGCTCGCGCCAGTTCCGATGATCTGGGCGATGGTGACATCGTCAGCCCCGCTGATCGCCTTGATAACATCGTCCCGAGTAACGCGTTTCATGGCTGCTCATTTCGTAAGGCTGCGCCGCTTGCCGCAACGCTGCGCCCTCCCGCTGTCGATGACGGCGAGGCGGTCGCGCAAACGTCTCAGCGGCCCGTGGTAAACCGCGGCGGGTTCTGGGTCATCATCCAGATTTCGATCGCCGCAAGCACCGCCACGGCGGCGCCGATCAGCACATGAACCGTCATGGCCGTGGTTCCGTGGAAGCCCAATACCCAAGGCGATACCAGCGCCCACAATCCGACGATCAGGTTCAGCCACTCTTCCCAGACCGCGAACGCAGCCAGCGCTGCGATCGCGAGGATCGCAATGACCAGGCCGGAGAGGGTGGCGTTCTGGGAGATTTTCCCGGCGTCGAAGCCGAACATCCACGGCGAAACGAACAGAATCGCGCCGAGGACAAGGTTGGCGACGTCGCACAACTTTGCATTGGTCCAATTCTCCATGACACATCCTCCATTGAAGATTTGCCAACAAAAGCTAACCGGGGAGCGGCCGTTTGGGTTCCACGGTGGTGGAACATTCTTTGATGGAACAAATGGGCCGGACGGCTGGCTCCTGAACCAAGGCAAGAGTGTGTTCCCGCACGAAGGCGAAACGCGGCGCGAGCATCGCTGGCGTGCTGGACGACCGGCGATTTGAAGTCGCCGATACGCTTCGCTACTTCTTCGTGATCTTGTAGATCGCGTTCTCGATGTCGGACGAGAAATAGATCGTGCCGGAGGCGCCGACGCCGACGCCGGTCGGGATGTTGGTCGGTAGTCCGCCGGGGGCGCCGGCGAGGCCGATCGGCAGATTGGCGGCGATCTCGGTGACAGTGCCCTTCGCGGGATCGATCTGGACGATACGCCTGGCGCCGACCTCGGCCACGACAAGCATGCCGTCAGGCGCCAGCGCGATGCCCTCGGGCATCTTCAGATCCTTGGCGACGACGGACTTCTCGCCATTGGACTCGATCTTCGATACCTGGCCGGAGAAGGCTTCCGTGACATAGACCGTGTCGTTCGGACCCGCGACCATTCCGACCGGCCCCTCGAGGCCGCCAACCACCACCTGACGGTCCTTGCCGTGCTCGCCGCTGACGCGCAGCAGCGATTTGCTGCCGAGTTCGTTGACCAGAATGGTGCCGTCACTGAGCTTGATCGCGTCGTGCGGAGCCTTGAAGCCGTGCAGCATCTCGGTGGTCTTGCCGGTCTTGCGGTCGATCACCTGCACGGTGCCGGTGAACCAGCTCGACAGCAGCACGTCGTTGCCTTTGGCCGTGGCGCTCATCGGATATTCCAGCGTCACGCCGTCGGCATGCATGCGGGCGGGTTCGGAGACTTCGCCGGTGGTGCCGTCGACGGTGCGGTAGGCGAACACGTCGGCGACATAGATGGTGTCTTTGTCGCCGTCGGAGACCACGCCGATACCGCCGGGCAGCGCCAGCTTGCCGATGATGATCTGCCTGGCGGCGCCGGTTTCCGGATCGACCTCCTGAATGCCGTTATCGGCCATGTTGGAGACGAAGATGCGGTCCTTGTCGTCGATCGCGAGGTTGTCGAGCGAGGGCTTGAGCTGCGCGACCACCTTCTTGGCGCCGGATTTGGGATCGACCCGAACCAGCTGCCCGAGCGCGGTGTCGACGACCCAGAGATTGCCCTTGGAATCGAAATTGACCGCGGCCGGAACCTTGAAGCCGTCGGCGACGACAGTCAGTTCGGCCTTGTCGACGTCGACCTTGGCGACCTGGCCCTTGAACCATAGCGGGCCGTACAGCATGTCGTCCGACCCGAATTCGAAGCCGTTGAGGCCGCCCATCTTCTCCATGATCTGGCGCGGCGGTTTGACGCCCTCGACGTCGATCTCATAGAGGGTGTCGCCGAGGAATACGGTCGTCGCATACAGCCTTCCGTCCTTGCGGTAGGCGAGCGAGTTGATGCCGGGCAGTCCCGAGGCAAGCTTCTTGATCGGGCCGTCGCCCTTGCGCGCATAAAGATCGCCGGTGAGAAAGCCGGTCCACGCCATGGTGCCGTCGGGCGCGAAAGCGATGTCGTCGGCCATGCCTTCCGGCGACGGGATCGCAATCTTTGCCGTACCATTGGCGCGATCGACCTCGTAAAGCGCGGCGCCCGCGACGCTGCCGGCGAACAGCCGCCCGGACTTGTCGATGCCGAGCCCGTGCACGCCATGGAAAGCCGAACCGGGAACGAGTTTTGTGACCTCATAGGTCTGCGCCGAAGCGCCGATGGTGCTGAGGATGGTGGTGGTGAGAATGATCGCCGCAACAGTCGCGCTGGATGCAAGCCTGCTCGTCATGACGCTACCTCCCGTTGATTTTGGGGAACAGTATTCGTCCAGGATGACGGTTTGGCAAACGAAACCTGTCGCGAAAACCACTGTGCCGCAGCCACAAAGTCGACACACGGCCAAATCGACACACGACATCGCGTGTCGGTGATTTCGGTCCTTCAGGATCTGATCAAAAATTCAGCGGTTGCTGACCTGGCGTACCGGCGGCGCGCCGGCGGTGCCGGCGGCATCGGAGACGCGCGCCGCGCTGCCGCGGTTGCTCATCTGGGCATCGAGACGATCGCGTTCTTTCTCGAAGCCCGCCATCATGGGGCCCTCGAGCGAGCGGCCGCGCGGCAGCTTGACGCGCAGCGGGTCGACGAAGCGACCATTGACCAGAATTTCATAATGGACGTGAGGTCCGGTCGACTGGCCGGTCGATCCGACAAAGCCGATCACCTGGCCCTGCCGTACCCGCTTGCCGGGCTCCATGCCCTTGGCGAAGGCCGACATGTGGCCGTAGGCCGTCTCGTAGCCGTTGTTGTGCTTGATACGGATATATTTGCCGTAGCCGCCCTCGGGGCCGACCTTTTCGAGCACGCCGTTACCGGAAGCGAAGATCGGCGTGCCGTAGGACGTGGCCCAGTCGACGCCGGTGTGCATCTTGACGTAACCGAGGATCGGATGGCGGCGGCCGCCGAAGCCCGAGCGCATGATGGCGTTGTTGACGGGTTTGCGGACCAGGAACTTCTTCGCGCTCTTGCCGGTCTCGTCGTAATAATCGACCACGGCGTCGTCGGGGGTCTGGAAACGGTAGTATTTCTTGGTTTCACCGCCGACCGTGAGGGCCGCGAACAGCACCTCGGTCTTTTCGGAGACCGCCGATCCCTCGTCCTCGCCGGCATAGAACACGTCGAAGGAGTCGCCGGGCTGGACCTTGCGCTGGAAATCGACGTCGTAGGAATAGATCCGGATCATGTCCTCGATGACGGTTGCCGGCACCTTGTTGCGCAGCGCGGTCTCGTAAATGCTCTGGTAGAGCCGGACACCGGTGCCGTCATCATCATCGTCGTCGTCCTTGCTGTCGGCGGGCTCGGCAACCGTATTCATGCTTTGGACGTCGACGGCGACATATTTGCCGATGTCCGACAGCGCGGCGACGGCTTCGATGGTCGTATCGTTGGCGACGATCACGCGATAGGGCTGCAGCCGGACCCCGGGGCCGGGGCTTGCCGGCGCCATCAGGATGCGCAGCTTCTGGCCTTCCTTCAGGCCGCCATCGCGACCGCGGGGCCCGAGCATGGCGGCAATCGCCCTGGCTTCATCGGGGGTGGCGCCCTGATCGCGCAGGATCGAGGTGACGGTATCGCCCTTTTTCACGACGTGAACGCGTTCGCCGGACGGGTTGCCGCCGGTGATCTGTTCCTTGGTCTTGGCCAGCAGCGTGACGTTTTCCGGCACCACGCGGGTTTCAAAGCCGGCATAGGGATCGGAGACGTTGCCCTCGGTGGCATAGGCCAGCTTCATATCGGATGGGGTGCCACTGGCGTCTGCCGTGGCGTTGGCGAGCGCGGTGTAGCGTACCCCGCCGCCGGCGCCGCGCCAGTTCGCGGCGTCGCGCACCCGCAGCAGGATTTCGTCGAGCGCGACCACCGCGGCGAGCTTCGCCTTCGGCAGCACGGTGGCGAGGTCCTTGGTGACGAAGGAGACCTCGGCATCGGGTTCGGCCGCGTCGGCGGCACTGGGATCGTCGGACGCGGCAGGCGCCGCGCTGCCGACATCGGTCAGCATGCGCTGGGCGTTGAACGGCGGGATCTTTGCGGAAAGGTCGCTCGTCGTCATCGACAGATTGCCGGAGATGCGGATGAACGGCCGCACCCGCATCACGTCGCGGGTGCCGACGCGGGTGACGGTGGATACCCGCACCACATTGCGCGAGGCGCTGGATTCGCCGGGCGGCGGCAGCCGGTCGCTCTTGTGCAGGCTGACGGTGCGGTCGTTGGCGCCGAACGCGCCGCGCAAGGCGCCCTCGACGCGTTCCGGGACCTTGGCAAAGGTCATCTCGCCGTCGAGTGACGCAAAAACGGCGCCGCCGATAAGAGCTGCGCCGCACAGACCAGTCAGGATAGTGCCGCTAAACCATTGTACCGAGACGCGGCGGCGATCGATCACCGCGGCCTCGGAGCCGTCGACGGAAAGTGGCGGCTCGTGACCGAGATCAATGATCCCGGTCTCGCGCCCGTAGCCGCTCCCGCGTGACGCCCTCTGGCTCAACCCCGTATCCCCCCAAATTCCATCCGCATTCGACAAGACCTTCGCCCGATCCAGAACCGCATTGTTGTTCGTCCCTTTTTCGGGAGCGATCCCGGAGCATGGCGTGCCGCACGCATAGATATATTCGGGAATCAGAGGCCAGAAGAAGACCGGCCGGAGTCTCGAACGTCAATGGTGTGCAGATCTCTCGAAGTTGTCGGCCGCGTGGGAAAGGCGACGGGTTCCCGTAAAATCGTCAGTTCCCTGGTAGATCGACACCGGCAGCCCCCACTGACATCCGGCGCTTTGACGCTTACCTTATCGTCAGAACGTCGCAGGATTGTGGCTCTAGTGCGGCAAAAGCCTCTAAATACAGGGACTTCTGGGCGCCGAAAATTTCTTCCGCACGATGCGACAATTTGTTGACGATGGCTGTTGACAGGTCCGATAGGGCGGGCCTATAACCCGGCCACTGAGCGCGGCGATGCATTGGCTCTGAGGCCAAGGCATCTGGTCGTGCCCGTGAAGCTCCTCATTACGATGAGTGACTCAAACAGCCGATAACAATCGGTTGTTATTTGTCGTCGGAATGAGGATGTAGCGGAGCCTTCCAGAAGTGGAAGGGTGGGATCCCAGCGATCCCGGGCTGTTTGACAAGTGAAGATGAAGAAAGAGAAACGTGGACGGCGGAGTCCTTGCGGGCCTCGATTACTTGAATACGCAAGTATTGAAGTGTTGGGGCCGGACGAAAGACTTCGGCGGTACACGTTTACATAGGTTACACCATCGTTGCCCGCGATGTGAATCGCAGGCAGCTTGTCAGCTTCGGCTGGCAAAAAATGGTGGGACCTCGTCAAACGTTGTGATCAGCCGGTTTAAAGTTTCAAGTCCAACTTGAGAGTTTGATCCTGGCTCAGAGCGAACGCTGGCGGCAGGCTTAACACATGCAAGTCGAGCGGGCGTAGCAATACGTCAGCGGCAGACGGGTGAGTAACGCGTGGGAACATACCTTTTGGTTCGGAACAACACAGGGAAACTTGTGCTAATACCGGATAAGCCCTTACGGGGAAAGATTTATCGCCGAAAGATTGGCCCGCGTCTGATTAGCTAGTTGGTGAGGTAACGGCTCACCAAGGCGACGATCAGTAGCTGGTCTGAGAGGATGATCAGCCACATTGGGACTGAGACACGGCCCAAACTCCTACGGGAGGCAGCAGTGGGGAATATTGGACAATGGGCGCAAGCCTGATCCAGCCATGCCGCGTGAGTGATGAAGGCCCTAGGGTTGTAAAGCTCTTTTGTGCGGGAAGATAATGACGGTACCGCAAGAATAAGCCCCGGCTAACTTCGTGCCAGCAGCCGCGGTAATACGAAGGGGGCTAGCGTTGCTCGGAATCACTGGGCGTAAAGGGTGCGTAGGCGGGTTTTTAAGTCAGGGGTGAAATCCTGGAGCTCAACTCCAGAACTGCCTTTGATACTGAAGATCTTGAGTTCGGGAGAGGTGAGTGGAACTGCGAGTGTAGAGGTGAAATTCGTAGATATTCGCAAGAACACCAGTGGCGAAGGCGGCTCACTGGCCCGATACTGACGCTGAGGCACGAAAGCGTGGGGAGCAAACAGGATTAGATACCCTGGTAGTCCACGCCGTAAACGATGAATGCCAGCCGTTAGTGGGTTTACTCACTAGTGGCGCAGCTAACGCTTTAAGCATTCCGCCTGGGGAGTACGGTCGCAAGATTAAAACTCAAAGGAATTGACGGGGGCCCGCACAAGCGGTGGAGCATGTGGTTTAATTCGACGCAACGCGCAGAACCTTACCAGCCCTTGACATCCCGGTCGCGGACTCCAGAGATGGAGTTCTTCAGTTCGGCTGGACCGGAGACAGGTGCTGCATGGCTGTCGTCAGCTCGTGTCGTGAGATGTTGGGTTAAGTCCCGCAACGAGCGCAACCCCCGTCCTTAGTTGCTACCATTTAGTTGAGCACTCTAAGGAGACTGCCGGTGATAAGCCGCGAGGAAGGTGGGGATGACGTCAAGTCCTCATGGCCCTTACGGGCTGGGCTACACACGTGCTACAATGGCGGTGACAATGGGACGCTAAGGGGCAACCCTTCGCAAATCTCAAAAAGCCGTCTCAGTTCGGATTGGGCTCTGCAACTCGAGCCCATGAAGTTGGAATCGCTAGTAATCGTGGATCAGCACGCCACGGTGAATACGTTCCCGGGCCTTGTACACACCGCCCGTCACACCATGGGAGTTGGTTTTACCTGAAGACGGTGCGCTAACCCGCAAGGGAGGCAGCCGGCCACGGTAGGGTCAGCGACTGGGGTGAAGTCGTAACAAGGTAGCCGTAGGGGAACCTGCGGCTGGATCACCTCCTTTCTAAGGATGATCCTTCAGCTTAGCTTCGGCTAACTATCGGATCGTTTTAGAAACATCAGTGGCCAACGATCGTCAGGATTGTTGAGCTGCATTGGCGGGATTTCGCCGTCTACGTTTCTCTTTCTTCGCGGACGAACACGCGCCAGGACTTTGCGCTGTGCGATGAGACTTGCGCTGGTGCGATGCATTGGCGCGAGCCGATTGCGCGCGAGCAAGTCGCTGAGCCCTATCAAGGGAAAAGCGTTAGGGCTTGTAGCTCAGTTGGTTAGAGCGCGCGCTTGATAAGCGTGAGGTCGGAAGTTCAAGTCTTCCCAGGCCCACCACTTTGATCGAGTGCGAAGCATTCGTCTTCTGGTACGGGGCCATAGCTCAGCTGGGAGAGCGCGTGCTTTGCAAGCATGAGGTCGTCGGTTCGATCCCGTCTGGCTCCACCAGATGGAATTGAAGACCGATGCACTGCTTTTCAGCAAGGCGCTTCGAAACATCGTCCGCGAAACATCACTTCGCATGTCGCATCCTACGGGATGTGCGTGCGGGATTTCTGACATCGTAAAGAGGAGATTGATCCGAGTTTTGGATCTGCAAAGCAATTTGCGGAATCCGATTCATAATCTCCAGGTCATTTCGGCGCTCGCGCATCGAACTTATCGCAAGATGAGTGAGATGAGTGAGTTGTAAATGATCTTTTTGGTGAAGCTTGACCGCCTCGCCATCGGGTTGATCTTACGAAGCAAGCTGGTCTTTCTAATCATTGTCCGGCCGCGCATAGCCTTCATCGAGGGGGCGTGTTCTGGGGTTTCGACCTCAAGACAATTGTGCGGACTACATTCTGCCGAGTGTGTGGACATTGATAATGAGAGCAATCAAGTGCCTTAAGGGTGTTCGGTGGATGCCTTGGCGCTGAGAGGCGATGAAGGACGTGCTACGCTGCGATAAGCCGTGGGGAGCTGCGAAGAAGCTTTGATCCACGGATTTCCGAATGGGGAAACCCACCTTCGATAGCTGGAACTCCAAGACCTTGTGTCTTGGGGTTCATACAGCAATGTGTGAGACCAAGCCGTGAGGTTTTGGATTTCCAGTTATCAAGTGAAGGTATGAAATCTCTGAATTCATAGGAGGTTTTAAGCGAACCCGGGGAACTGAAACATCTAAGTACCCGGAGGAAAGGACATCAAACGAGACTCCGTTAGTAGTGGCGAGCGAACGCGGACCAGGCCAGTGATACATCAAAGACAACCGGAACCTGTCAGGAAAGCAGGGCCTCAGAGGGTGATAGCCCCGTACGGGTAATGCGATGATGTATCCATGAGTAAGGCGGAACACGTGAAATTCTGTCTGAACGTGGGGGGACCACCCTCCAAGCCTAAGTACTCCTCAGCGACCGATAGTGAACCAGTACCGTGAGGGAAAGGTGAAAAGCACCCCGACGAGGGGAGTGAAATAGACCTGAAACCGGACACCTACAAACAGATGGAGCCCAAGATACGTTCTGGGTGACATCGTACCTTTTGTATTATGGGCCAGCGACTTAATTTAACGAGCAAGCTTAAGCCGATAGGCGTATGCGCAGCGAAAGCGAGTCTGAATAGGGCGTCAAGTTCGTTGTATTAGACCCGAAACCTAGTGATCTAGCCATGAGCAGGTTGAAGGTGAGGTAACACTCACTGGAGGACCGAACGGGTGTCTGTTGAAAAAGACTCCGATGACTTGTGGTTAGGGGTGAAAGGCCAATCAAACTGGGAAATAGCTGGTTCTCCGCGAAAGATATTTAGGTATCGCCTCGCATGAATGCTTCGGGGGGTAGAGCACTGGATGGGCTAGGGGGACTTACCGTCTTACCAAACCCAACCAAACTCCGAATACCCGAAAGCAATATGCGGGAGTCACACGGCGGGTGCTAACGTCCGTCGTGGAGAGGGAAACAACCCGGACCTACAGCTAAGGCCCCTAATTCGTGGCTAAGTGGGAAAGGATGTGGAAATCCCAAAACAACCAGGAGGTTGGCTTAGAAGCAGCCATCCTTTAAAGAAA